>PGXP01000121.1 GCA_002839205.1 Spirochaetae bacterium HGW-Spirochaetae-9 | reverse complement strand
CTGTTCTTACGGTTGGTGATCAGATAGCTGAAGTTGTGCGCCTTCATCAGAAGCTGTCCCGTGCGAAGGCTTCGATAAAGGCCCAGGAAATGCTCGAGCTGGTGGGTATCCCAGGCGAGCGTTATGCGGAATATCCACACCAGTTTTCCGGTGGCATGAAGCAGCGGGTGGTCATCGCGATCGCGCTGGCCTGCAATCCCGAACTGCTGATAGCGGACGAGCCGACAACGGCCCTCGATGTGACGATCCAGGACCAGGTGCTTGACCTCATGGAAAAACTCATGAGGGACAGGGGCACGTCGCTCATCCTCATCACCCACGACCTTGGCGTGGTGGCCGAGATTTGCCAGAAAGCCGCCATAATGTACGCGGGCGAAATCGTGGAATACGGCACTCTGGAGCACATCTACAACAACACCAAACATCCCTACACGATTGGTCTCTTCGGCTCGATCCCCAACCTCAACGAGGATGTCGACCGGCTCCAGCCAATCACCGGCCTGATGCCCGACCCGACGAATCTTCCTGAAGGCTGCGTTTTTGCTCCGCGATGCCCCGACGTTTCTGAAAAATGCCGCGCCGCGGCTGTGGCCGTCGTGGAAGTGGAGCCGGGTCATTTCGTGAAATGCGTGAAGTATCATGGGTAAGAGGTTGCAATGAGCGCACTGATAGAAGTCAAAGATCTCAGGAAATATTTCAAGACACCCAGGGGCGATCTTCATGCCGTCGACGGCGTATCCTTCGCCATCGCGAAGGGCCAGACCCTCGGCGTCGTGGGGGAATCGGGCTGCGGCAAGTCGACCCTCGGCCGGCTGACCATCCACCTGCTGGAAGCGACCTCGGGCAGCATCCATTTCGAGGGCGAGGACATCAGCCAGCTGAATCGTGCTGACCTCAAGCGGTATCGCCAGGATATGCAGATGATATTCCAGGATCCCTTTTCATCCCTCGATCCGAGGATGTCGGTGAGCAATCTCATCGCGGAACCGCTGAAGATCTACAATAAGTTCAAGGATTCCGCTGAACTGAGCGAGCAGGTCGGGAAGCTCATGGATACGGTTGGACTCGCGCGCAGGCTTTCGGATTCCTATCCGCACGAGCTGGACGGCGGCCGCCGCCAGCGCATCGGCGTGGCGCGCGCCCTCTCCCTCAATCCGAAGTTCATCGTCTGCGACGAACCTGTCTCCGCCCTCGACGTATCCATCCAGGCGCAGATACTCAACCTGATGCAGGATCTGCAGCAGGAGAGAAACCTTACCTACCTCTTCATCACGCACAACATGGCCGTCGTCAAGCATATTTCCGACAACATCCTCGTCATGTATATGGGCAAGATGGTAGAATACGCGCCCGTGAAGGAAATTTTCAAATATCGCTTTCACCCCTACACCAAGGCGCTGCTCGCCGCGGTTCCCGTGCCCGCGCTCGGCGCGAAGAAGTGCAGACGTCTGCTCAAAGGGGAAATTTCCTCGCCCATCAATCCGAAACCCGGCTGCAGGTTCGCCAAGAGATGCGAATACGCCACCGAAATCTGCTCGACCACGGAGCCGGCATTCGAGAAAGCGAGAGAGGATTATTACGTTGCCTGCCATCATGTCAAAGCCATCAACGGCCTTGTATAGAGGAGTGAATACGATGAGAAAATTCCTGATCGGGATCATCCAGCTGGATACGCAGAACGACAAGGGGAAGAACCTGGCCCAGATCTGCGAGTATATCGACGAAGCCGCGCGCAAGGGCGCGCAGCTCGTCGCCCTCCCCGAGGTGATGAACCTTCTGGGAGACAATATCGGCGAAGGCGGCGGGGCGGAACCCATCCCCGGCTACAGCACGGAAATTCTGGCGCGGAAGGCCAAGGAACTTGGCATCTACATCCATTGCGGCAGCATCAAGGAGGAAATCCCCGGCGATACAAAGGGATTCAATACCACCATCATGCTGGACAGGGAGGGCAGGATCATCGCGCGCTACAGGAAACTCCACACCTTCGATGTCACCCTCACGGACGGCACCGTATGCAACGAGTCGGCCAGAATCCAGCCGGGCGCGGAAATCGTGACCGTGGACAGCGACCTGGGCAGGCTTGGATTCTCCATCTGCTACGACATCCGCTTTCCCGAGCTGTTCCGTCTTCTCGCCCTGGACGGGGCTCAGATCATCTTTACGCCGGCCAACTTTACCCTTCCCACGGGCAAGGATCACTGGGAGCCCATTCTCCGCGCCCGCGCCATCGAAAACGGCTGCTATATCGTCGCGCCGGCCCAGATAGGCAAGAAACCCAATTTCACCGCTTTCGGCAACAGCCTCGTCGTGGATCCCTGGGGAACCGTCATCGCGAGATCCAAGGATCAGCCGGGAGTGACCTTGGCTGAAATCGATCTGGATTTCCTGGACAAGATCCGGGAGCAGATCCCCTCGTTGAAGAACAGAAGGTCGGATATTTACGAGCTCAAAATTCGCTAAGCGAGGTTAATAATGGCAATTACGCAGGACATCATCGACCGGTTCATGAAAGTGGATCCGGCGACCATCGGCCATTACATAGGCGGCGGTTACATGCGCCCCGAGATGAAGCCGATCAACAAGAATTCGAAAATGGTAGGACCCGCTTATACGGTGAGGCTGCAGGGCAAGGATTCCTGCGCGCTCTATTACGCCATGGAACACGCGCCGAAGGGATCGGTCATCGTGATCGACCGCTGCGGCGACACGACCTATGCTTGCGTGGGCGAAATGGTGGCGCTCTTCTGCGAGTGCCAAGGCTTCGCCGGCATAGTCATCGACGGTCCGGCGACCGATTCCCTGGCCATCGAAAGGTCCGGATATCCGGTTTTCTGTACCGGCATCTCGGTGGTGACGACCAACGTCATCGGAATCTCCGGGGAACAGGACGTCACGGTCAGCTGCTCGGGCGCGGTCGTCCACCCCGGCGATCTCGTCTTCGGCGACGCCGACGGCGTCGTGGTCATCCCTCCCGACAATTACCTGGACCTCCTCGTCAGGGCCGAGGAATCCGTGGCCAAGGAAGTGGAACTGCGCAAGCATTTCCGCGCGGGCGGATTCCCCAAGATCAACATCGAGCGACTCTATAATACTGATGTCATGGCCATGATAAACGAGCTGAAAAAGTTCGATTGAGCCGCTAGTCCCTGATGAAAAGAACGCTCTGGATGAGGTCGCCGTCTACCTTGTAGATGGCGACGACTTCCAGCGGTTTGTCTCCCGCTCCCACGCCTTCGACCAATTCATGATCAATAACGAAATTGCCTTTGACGATCCTGTTAGCGATCCTGGCCTTGAGCGCGGAGTTTGAGAACTTTCTGCGGTACATTTCCCTCAGTTCGTCCTTCGTGCTCGACAAAATCCCGGTCTCGCCCATGTTCCGCAATTCCGCGTCGTCGGCGTAGCATGAACAAAATCCTTCCAGGTCGTGCGCGTTGTAGAGTTCCAGCTGCCTGGAAACGACTTCCGTCTGTGTCATGTTCGGTCTCCTTCGGTGGCAACAGAGTAACATCATCATGCCTTCGGGTATACGCGGGATGCCCCAAAGGGCACGGAGCCGAAACAATCCATTTCCATGAGGTTGATGAAGCCTACACCACCTTGCCCGCCAGGATCTCGTTGTAGTCGACATAATTTTTCGCCAGGAGGGAAGGCGTATCGAGGCTGTAGGGGCACTTGGCTACGCATGCGTTGCAATGGAGGCAGCCTTTGATCCTTTTCATCATCGCCTGATAGTCGGGCGAGAGGAAGCGCCCGGGCTGAGACCGGCGGATCAGGAGGGACATCCGGGCACACATGTTGATCTCGATTCCGGCGGGGCAGGGCAGGCAATAGCCGCAGCCCCTGCAGAATTCACCGAGGAGCTCGGCCCTGTCCTTTTCAATGACAGCCTGGATCTCCAGGCTAAGGGCGGGCGGATTGGCGATGTGGGCAAGGAATTCGTCCAGTTCCCATTCATGCTGGATGCCCCAGATGGGAAGCACGAAGTCGAACTGGTTCATCCAGGCGCTGGCCGCCAACGAGTTGGTGATGAGTCCGCCGGCAAGGCCTTTCATGGCGATAAAGCCCATGCCCGCCGCCCCGCACTTTTCGACGAGTTCCCTTTCCCTTTCTGTCGCCAGGTAGGAGAAGGGGTACTGGAGCGTTTCATACAGCCCTGAGTCGATAGCCTCGTGCGCCACGTTCATCCTATGGTTGGATATGCCGATGTGGCGAACCTTGCCGGCTTCCTTGGCTTCGAGCATGGCTTCATAGAGGCCTGAACCGTCGCCCGGCTTGGGGCAGAAGGGCGGGTTGTGGAACTGGTAGATATCGAGGTAATCGGTCTTCAGGTTGGCGAGGCTTGTCGCCAAGTCCTTCCTCAAGCCCTCGCCCGTCTTTGAAGGTGTTTTTGAGGCGATGATGATGCTGCTACGCTGGGCTCCAAGCCCGAGGCCCAGTTTGGCTTCGCTGTCGCTGTACGATCGGGAAGTATCGAAAAATCGCATCCCGCCGCTGTAGGCTTTCTGCAGGAGGGCTGCCGCCTCCTCGAGGGGAACCCTCTGGATGGGCAGGGCTCCGAAGCCGTTTTTCTCCACCTCGATGCCTGTTTTCCCTAATCGTATGCTGGGCATGATCTCTCTCCTGACAGTGGTTTTCCCGATGGCCGCTACACTATCATACATTCTTTATCATTGACAGGAAGCATCGGAATCCCTGAATATAAGCCTTTCAAGGAGCAATCATGAGCGACACAGCCTCGGCTGCCTACAAACCCCTCCTCGGCGTACGGGAAACCGAAAGGGCGATCAAGGAAATCAAGGACTTTTTTCAGCTGAGCCTGGCCACTGAGCTCAACCTCACCCGCGTCACGGCCCCCCTCTTTGTCCTCTCGGGACTGGGCATCAACGACGACCTCAACGGCACCGAGCGCCCCGTCGCCTTTCCCGTGAAGGCGCTGGGCGACCAGAGGGCCGAGATCGTCCACTCGCTGGCGAAATGGAAGCGGCTCGCCCTCGCCGAGTATGGCTTCGGAAAAGGCTTTGGACTCTACACCGACATGAACGCCATCCGCGCCGACGAGGAACTGGATGCCATCCATTCCCTCTATGTGGACCAGTGGGACTGGGAGCGCGTGATCGACGCTTCGGAGCGCAGGCTTGAATTTTTGAAGGGCGTTGTGCGACGCATCTATTCCGCCATCAAGCGCCTCGAGTTCAGGATGCACGATCTCTACGACGCATTGCCCATCGAGCTCCCCGAGGAGATCACCTTCATCCATGCCGAGGAGGCTCAGGCCCGATACCCTGCCATGAGCCCCAAGGATCGCGAGGATGCCCTCGCAAGGGAATATGGAGCCATATTCCTCATCGGCATAGGCGGAGTCCTCGCTGACGGCAAGCCCCACGACGGGCGCGCCCCCGACTACGATGACTGGAGCACCCCCACCGAAGGCGGATTCAAGGGCCTCAACGGAGATATCATCATATGGAATGGCGTCCTGGGGCGCGCCTTCGAGCTTTCATCGATGGGCATACGCGTCGACCCGGCCGCCCTCGAGCGACAGCTCGCCCTTGCGGGCAAGCTGTCGCGCAGGGAACTCTACTTCCACAG
>PGXP01000120.1 GCA_002839205.1 Spirochaetae bacterium HGW-Spirochaetae-9 | reverse complement strand
CCTTACGCCATATCGCCAACTCGGCCGCCCTTCTCCACATCCCGGAGGCACGGCTCGACATGGTGCGCCCTGGCATCCTGGTCTATGGTCTATCTCCCGACGCTGATCCCAACCCTCCCGAGGGATTGAGCCCCGTGATGCAGCTCTGCGCGTCGATAGCCCATATCAGCGTGGTTGAGAAAGGCGAAAGCGTCAGCTATGGTCGGCTTTTCAGAGCGACAAGAAAGTCGCGCATCGCCCTTCTCCAGATTGGCTACGCCGATGGATATTCCCGTCTTCTTTCGAACAGGGCTGAGGTCATTGTCCGGGGCAAGAAAGCCCCCGTTGCGGGCAGGGTCTGCATGGACCAGGTGATGGTCGATATAACCGATATCCCCGAAGCCTCCCTTGGAGACGAAGCGACCCTCTTCGGCCTGCCCGGATTGCCGGCGGGGAAGCTTGCGCGCCTCATGGGGAGCATTGATTACGAAGTGACGTGCGGAATTTCCAAGCGCGTGCCCCGCATCACGAAGGAGTGATACCGATGACGGTGGAATTCAGGAAATATCATGCTCTCGGAAACGACTATATCGTCATAGATCCCCGGGAATTCCCCTTCATGCCCGAGCCTGCCGCTATCCGAGCCATCTGCGACAGAAACATGGGTCCCGGCTCCGATGGCATCCTCCTCGGCCCCCTCGCAGCCTTAGACGACCTCGATGGAATCGGCGCCGGACCTGTCAGGCAGGGCATGGTCCCTTGGGTGAGAATTTTAAACCCCGACGGCTCGGAAGCCGAAAAAAGCGGAAACGGTCTGCGCATATTCTGCCTCTACCTTGCCGACCAGGGCTATGTCGGCAAAGACGAGTTCCGCGTGGGCACGAAGGGCGGCATCGTCAGCGCCAGGGTGATGAGCCTCGACCCGCCCCTCATAAAAGTGGATATGGGAGAGCCTTCGTTTTCAACAGGCAAGGCAGGATTGAGAACTGACCTGCCCGAGTTCATCCAGGAGAAGCTGGATTTGGAAGGAGAGAGTCTCCTTGCGAGTTTTGTGTCGATGGGCAATCCCCACTGCGTCGTCTTCATCGATGAGCCGACGTCGGAAATGGCACGACGCTTCGGCCCCTTGATCGAGAATAATCCGCTTTTCCCCGAACGAACCAATGTGCAGTTCGCGAAAGTGATGGATCGACATACCCTTCGGATCGAGATCTGGGAACGTGGAGCAGGATACACGCTCGCGAGCGGTTCCTCTTCCTGCGCCGCGGCGAGCGTCGCCCGAAGGCTAGGCCTCGTCGAAGGCCTCGTCCAGGTACGGATGCCGGGCGGAACCCTTTCGCTCGACCTCTGCGCGCCTTCAATTCTCATGACAGGACCCGCGCTCTGCATCTACGGCGGCCGCTTCTCCGATACCATGATCGGCACCCTGGCGGCAGCAGGGGCTTTGCCTCCCGCGAACGGCCGGATTCGGGGCGAAACAGCATGAAGATCGACGACACCATGCTTCGCAGGCTCGGGCGGCAAACCTGGTACCTCATCGACCTCGATGTCATCGCCTCGAATTTTCGCGATATGAGGACTATTGTCGGCAGCGGAGTGAAAATCGCTGCCGTCCTGAAAGCCGATGCCTACGGCCACGGCGCTGTCATTGTAGCGGGAACGGTGCTTGAGGCCGGAGCCGACATGCTCGCCGTCGCGACCCTCTCCGAAGCCCTGGAACTTCGCAGGGTATATTCTGAGGCTAAAATCGTCGTAATGGGGCATACCCCCGATGTTTTTGCCGACGTCCTGATCAAAAACGGCATCATGCCGACTGTCTTCGATGCCGGAAACGCGGCCGCTTTTTCGGCGGCGGCCCGTGCGGCGGGGCGCTGCCTTTCCATCCACATAAAGCTGGACACCGGCATGAACAGACTCGGCATAAAAGCTTACGAGGATCCCGTTGGCGCCATCGCGAAGATAGCCTCCATGCAGGGGTTGTTTGTGGAAAGCGTCTTTACTCATCTCGCCCTGCGCGACAGGGCGTCCGACGTGGCCCAGTTCGCCCTGTTTGAGGAAATACTCGCCGGATGCGCCGCAAGGGGCATAGCAACAGGCCTGCGCCATGTCGGTGACAGCATCGGCGCCGTCCGCTATCCCGAATTCAGGCTCGACATGGTGAGGGTTGGCGCTGCCCTCTTCGGTGTTCGTCCGGGACGCATGGGTCCCGAATATGATGCCTTTCCCTTCCTCCAAGCCTCAACCTTCACGACAAGGATCGCGCGGATACGGCATCTGGACTCGGGAGAGATGGTGTCATACGACGACTCCTGGAAGGCGCCAGCCGGCGGCACCATGGTAGCGACCCTGCCTGTAGGCTACGCTGACGGCTATCCCCGGCGTTTCGGCAACCGGGCTCAGGTTTCGATACGCGGCAGGAGAGCGCCCGTAATCGGCCTTGTCTGCATGGACCAGACGATGGTGGACGTGGGCGGAATCGAAGGAGTCCGGGAGGGTGATGACGTCATCCTGTTGGGTGGTGGGGCAGTAAGCCTGAACGAGGCGTCCGAATGGGGCTCTACGAACAGGAATGAGCTGCTCTGCGGCATAGGACGGCGTGTGCCGCGCCTCTATGTGAGGGAGGACAGGCTTGTCGCCTCCGACGACCGTCTAGCCACCTCAACGATACGATGGTTTTAAGGAAGGAGTCGGTCATGGCAGCTGGAAAGGAAATATTTGAGGCGACCTCAGGCATGAAGGACTGGCTCATCCAGACCCGTAGAACCCTGCACAGGATTCCCGAGGCGGGCGATGCCGAGTTCGAGACCCAGGCCGAGATCTGCCGCATCCTTGGGAGCCTCGGCATTCCCTACGAAAAGCGGAGAACAGCGGTTGTAGCCCTCGTGGAGGGTGCCCGAGCCGGCAAGGTGGTAGGCATAAGGGCCGACATGGACGCCTTGCCGGTGAACGAGCCAGAGGAGAGGGTTTATGCTTCGCGTCACAAGGGATTCATGCATGCGTGCGGCCACGATGCCCACATGACGGTGGCCCTCGGCGCGGCGAAATATTTCGCCGAACGGCGCGGGAATCTTGAAGGTTCGGTAAAATTCCTCTTTCAGCCCGCCGAGGAGACGACGGGCGGCGCGGCGAAGATGATAGCGGATGGCTGCCTGGAGAATCCCCATGTGGACTATGTGATAGGCCTCCACGTCATGCCCGATGTGCCCATGGGCAAGGTCGAGGTTAAATACGGAGCCCTCAACGGCTCCTCCGATTTTCTCGGGGTCACGATTCGGGGAAAAGGTGCCCATGCGGCCTATCCCAGCACAGGCATTGACGCCATCATGATCGCGGCCAAGGTCGTGGATGCCCTCCACTCCATCGTCTCGCGCTACGTCTCCCCCCTCCAGGAGGCAGTGCTCACCCTCGGCACCATCCAGGGCGGTATGCGCAACAACATCATCGCCGATGAAGTGAGGATGACGGGTACGATCCGGACAACCAACCCCGAGGTGAGGGCTGCCATCGCCGAAAGAGTGAGGGCTGTCGTCGAGGGCATCCCGGCTGCCTTCGGCGGATCGGGTGAAGTGGAAATCAGGGCTGGCTATGCCGCCCTCATCAACCACGACTGGGTCGTCGACATCATCGCCCAGGAAGCTTCGTCCCTCCTGGGGGAGGACTCAGTCCTCTGGAAAGAGAAGGCGAGCATGGGGGTCGAGGATTTTTCTTTCTTCGTCCAGGAGCGCCCCGGCTCCTTCTATCACCTCGGATGCGGCAACGCGGCGAAGGGAATCGACTCGCCCCTGCATTCGAACAGCTTTGACATCGACGAGGCCTGTCTCCCAATCGGCGTCGCCCTGCAGGCGGCTGTGACGATGCGACTCCTGGGGCAGGGCCGGTGAAACCCCGACTCAAACCGCAGTGTATGCCGAAGCTCAAGCCGCGCCGTCTTCAGCGTGGCGATGCTGTCTCCCTCGTGGCGCCCTCCGGCGCGGCTTCCAGCCCCGCCAGGGTTGAAGCCTCCATTCACGCCCTCGAAACCCTCGGTCTCAAGGTCAAAGCGTCGCCCCATTGCGCCGATGCCTTTGGCTACCTTGCCGGAAGCGACGAAGTTCGTGCCCGCGAGCTGGAGCAGGCCTTCCTCGATCCCGATACCAAAGCCGTCATCTGCCTCAAAGGAGGCTACGGCACCCCCCGCATCCTCGACCGCATCGACTACTCCATCATCGCCAGCCACTCCAAGATATTCCTCGGTTACAGTGACATCACTGCCCTCCACACCGCCTTTCGTCAGTTCGCCGGTCTCGTCACCCTCCACGGCCCCATGCCCTCCTCAGACATGGTTCCGGAATTCGACCCGCAAAGCCGGGCATCGCTAGAAGGATCGCTTTTCGGCTCTCCGTCACTTCCCAGTCCCATCTTCAATCCGAGCGGCAGCGCCCTCTGCGTCCCGCCCAGTGCGCCAGCATCAGGCGGCGCCGAAGGCGAGCTCGTTGGAGGCAATCTCTCCCTCATCGCCGCCACCATGGGCACAGCCTGGGAGCTCAATACGGAGGGGAAGATCCTTTTTCTGGAAGATATAGACGAAACGCCCTACAGGATCGACAGGATGCTCAACCAGCTCCGCCTCGCGGGCAAGTTTGAAGCCTGCGCAGGCATCATCGTCGGATCCTGGACGCGCTGCGAACCCCAGGGCGGCAAGCCCTCGCTTACGATCGACGAAATCTTCGGAGATCTCGTCATCCCCAGCGGGAAACCCATCCTTTCGGGACTCGAGGCCGGGCACGGCAGCCCGTCCCTCACCCTTCCCATGGGAATTAGGTACAGGATGGACTCAAGGCGTTTAAGCCTTGAAATGCTCGAATCCCCCTACGCCGACTGACCGCAGGCTTCGATAAAAGCCCTGAAGAGGGGTATGAATTCAGGGAATTTGGCCGTGAGCGCCTCAGGATGGAACTGGACGCCCAGGATAAACCGTGAGGCATCGATCGATTCATACCCTTCAATAACCCCGTCGGGAGCCGCGGCCGTGGCTTTCAAGCCGGGAGCCAAGACTTTCACAGCCTGGTGATGGAAGCTGTTCACCCTCAACCGCGCCTTTCCAAAAATATCTCGCAACAGAGAACCTTCATCGATTTTGATATGGTGGTAGAGCCTATCCATCGGAAAATCCTTGGGGTAATGGGGCAGAGCCATCACCTCATCCTCCGGGCTGGTCTGAACCAGATCCTGCACAAGGCTGCCGCCCATCGCGACATTGATCAACTGGTGCCCCCTGCAGATGCCGAAAACCGGGATGCCCGCCTTGGCAGCTTGAGCAAAAAGGGCGAGTTCCCAGGCGTCGCGCTCGGCGTCAATCGACCCGAGACCCAGGGCAGGCTCTTCGTTGTAGAAGGCCGGTTCAATGTCCTTTCCACCCGAAAGGAGAAGACCGTCAACCGCTTCGACATAGGCGGCGGCCAGTGCCAGGTCCGAACAGACGGGAATCGGGCAGGGCAGGCCGCCGCCCCGCAGCACCGAATCCACGTAATTCCTGTTAACGGCGCTATAGTCGGATCGTCCCTGATTGTCGAAAAAAGTGCTTATTCCGATGCGAGGTTTCATGGTATAGAATATCCACCATGAGTATCTCCGAATTCAACCCCTACGCCGAAGTTCGCGGTTCCTCACTCTATTTCGACGGC
>PGXP01000119.1 GCA_002839205.1 Spirochaetae bacterium HGW-Spirochaetae-9 | reverse complement strand
ATACTCGCGATCCCCTATGCGGCTACCCTCATCGCTCTGGTTCTCGGCTCGCTTGCCAAGCGGGCCAGGAAGTAAAATACCTGGAGAATGTATCGGGGATCTACAAGATAGCGGGAAGCTCCTCCAGAATCCTTATCCGCTCGAAACCTAATTCGCCAAACCTTTCGCCTTCGTCCTTGAGGATCGCCCTGCCGCCGAGGGCGAGGTAGCCCCTGATGTATTTTGGGCTGTCGTCGATAAAGACGGTCGTCTCCAGCGAAAAGCCCGAGTCTTCCAGAGCCCGCAGGTAGGATTTGGGATGAGGCTTTCCGACAAGATTGTTGTACTTGATGTCGTAGACGGCCGAGAATCTGTCCCTGATGCCGAGGGTTTTCAGCACCCGCTCCGCATGCTCTACAGGTGCATTCGTCAATATTATTTTCCGATAATCGAGGGAATCGAGATACTTCTGAAGGGCTTTGTCGTCGGAAAGGCAGGCTTCTTCGCCTTCGGGGTGGACAAAGGAAAAATATCCCTCCACATCCTTGAGTCCCTTTTCGTAGACGAGCCATTCGAGCGTCGTACCGTATCGTCTCGCTCCTTCCCGTCGGCGGGCATGGGTCTCCTCGGCAGGCCAGCCGAGGAAGGTGGATACGAATCCATTGATCCGCTCGAGGACCATCATCTCCATCCCTGTCTTTTCGGAATAGAGGGTATTATCGAGGTCGAACATAAGGGCTTTTGTCATTGTCTCAGTGATACCATGGATCAGCGGAGGCCTTCAACCATAGCCCGGCCGTAGCCTTTGGCGACGCTTTGCACTATATTTTTCAGCGGGAGGAATTTGAAACATGCTTCCGATCGGGGACGATAATACCTGCAAGCGCGGATCGGCTGTCGCCACGTGGACCATCATAGCGATCAACGTAGCTGTCTATATCTTCATCCAAGGCTTCGGGGCCACCAGGCCCACGCTGGCGCTCGCCGTATTCCCTTCGGACATAGCGAGGGGGATAGGCCTGCTCAAGCTTCTCACAAGCCAGTTCGCCCATGCCGGCCTTGCCCACCTTGCGGGCAACATGCTTTTTCTCGGCATCTTCGGCGACAATGTAGAATGCAGGATAGGGCGCCGACGTTTTGTCGCCCTCTACCTTCTCTCCGGCACGATAGGCGTCCTCGCCCATGTGGCAGCAGCCGTTGCGATCGGCGGCGCGGCCGCCGAAGTTCCTCTCGTGGGAGCCTCGGCAGCGATATCCGGAGTGCTGGCGGCCTACCTCGTCCTCTTCCCCGGAAACAAGATCATGGTTCTTCTCTTCAATTTCATACCCACCCGCCTCTCGGCCTGGCTTGTGATAGGCTTCTGGTTTGTCCTCCAGATCATGGGGGGACTGTCGGGTCTCTCCGCAGGCGGCACGGCGTACCTCGCCCACATTGGAGGGTTCATCTCCGCCTGGCTTTGGGCACGCTTCTATAAAAAGCAGGAACTCGAGCGCATAACGCGCGAGAAGAAGGAGAGACAGCTGCGGGGAGAATCGGGCGGGATCCGCTGGTGGATCGTCGACGACGAGGATTGAGGCAGCCATGCCCGACCGCAACACAAGCTTCGACGCCCTCTTCCTGCGCTCGAAAGACAGCCCTTCCGGCGACAGGATAGCGACGATGCTCAGCTCCGAAGAGGGCATCATCGACGCTTTCGTCTTCGGCGGCTCGCGCAGCTCCCTCCGCTCCTCGGCATCACCTTTCGTCTTTGCCAAGGTTTTTATCTATTCCGACCCGGTGAAGCACTATCGCAAGCTGAGCGATATGGCCATCATCGAATCCTTCACCGGCCTGCGCGACAGCTACGCAAAACTTTGGTCGGCCAGCCTCATCGCCGAGCTGATCGTCAAAACCTCGGGCTGCGGCGGTGAATACGCCGAGGTTCTCGACTTGAGTCTCCAGGCCCTGAGGCTCTTTGATCGGGGTAATGATGAAGAGGTAGAAATGACCCTTCTCGCCTACCTCTGGAAGAGCCTCGCCGTCATGGGCCTGCAGCCCGACCTCGAGCGCTGCGCCCATTGCGGCAAAGCCCTCGCGCCGGCTGGCTCCGGATTACCATCGCTCCGGGGCGGAGCGCTCTACTTGCCGGCGCGGGATGGTTTTGTCTGCGCTTCCTGCGGGGAGGATGGTTTGAGCCTGGGGGCTGGCCTGGAGGCTGGAGGAATCCTTCGCCTCCGCGATTTTTCGGCCATGAACCTGGAAGCATGCGCCAAAATTCAAGTACAGGATGCCGAGCTGTCCTCTCTGAAAGCCCTGATCTATTACATGGCGCAGAAAGCTGCGGAGGGGAGCCTCCTCACCTTGTCGACCCAATGAGCGAAAAGTCCTTATCTATGCCCGTTTTTTGAAGTATAGTGTCCATTCCGGGAAGGGGAAGAGCTATGAGAGTCGTGGATATTATCATGAAGAAGCGTTCGGGTCGGGCACTCTCCGACGCCGAAATCGGGTTTATCATCGATGGCTATGTGGACGGATCCATCCCTGAATATCAGGTTTCGGCCCTCCTCATGGCCATATTCTTCAAGGGTATGACGGCTGCCGAGACGGCGGCTCTCACGAAATACATGTTGAATTCAGGGGATTCCATGGATCTTTCGGGCATCCCCGGCCCCTTCGTGGACAAACATTCGACGGGCGGCGTGGGCGACAAGATTTCCCTGCCCCTGGCGCCCATAGTGGCCGCCTGCGGCGCCAAGGTGCCGATGATGTCAGGCCGCGCCCTCGGGCATACGGGCGGCACGCTGGATAAGCTTGAATCCATTCCGGGCTACAGGACTGGCCTGGACCTCGCCGCCTTCCGTGCGGGCATCTTGGCCGACGGCTTTGCCATGACGGGGCAGACAGCCCGCGTCGTACCCGCCGACAAGCGGCTCTACGCCCTGCGCGACGTGACGGCCACGGTCGAGTCGATTCCCCTCATCACCGCGTCCATACTCTCGAAAAAAGTGGCTGAGGGGGCTGAATCCCTCGTCTTCGACGTGAAATCGGGTCCGGGCGCCTTCATGAAGACTTTCGACGACGCCAAGGCTTTGGCGACGAGCCTCGTGAGCACGGGAACGTCCATGGGCAAGCGCGTTGTCGCCCTCATCACCGACATGTCAGAGCCTCTGGGCAGGACGGTCGGCAACTTTTTCGAAATAGAGGAAACGATGGATTGCCTCGAAGGCAGGGGGCCGGCCGACGTGATGGAACTAGTGAACAGGCTCGGCGCCTGGATGCTCGTGACCTCGGGGTTGGCGCACTCTGTCGAAGAAGGCGAAGCCCTGTGCCGCAGGGCAGTGAGTTCCAGCAAGGCGCGCGAACTCTTCCTCGCGAACATCGCGCGCCAGGGCGGCGATGTCGAAAAGCTCCATGCGCTGAGGGGGCATTTCAGGTCGCCTTTCATCGCCGAACTGAGAGCCGACTCGAGCGGCTGGATACGCTCTATCGACGCGTGGAGAATAGGCGCTGCTGGCGTACATCTCGGGGTGGGCAGAAACACCACCAAAGACAGCGTTAGCCCCGATGTTGGCTTTATTTTTGAAAAGAAAAAAGGCGATGCCGTAGCCAAAGGCGACCTCGTCGCCATGGTCTATGGGAAGGACCGGGAATCCCTCGAGCCGGCCATGGCGCTGTCCAGGGAGGCTCTGTGCATCGCCGCGGACAAACCGGCTGTTTCGTCCGCGATACTGGAGGAATTATCAGCTTCATGAAATGGATCAAGGAAGATATAGACCAGAGCCTCGTCAAGGCGATGGCGCGCCGCTATGGCATAGACACGCTCAGCGCATCGATTCTCGCCCGAAGAAAAGTGACTGAGCCTGAAAAAGTACTCTACTTCCTCGAAAATGACCAGCGTTATCTCCACAATCCCTTTCTCTTCGAATCGATGGAGGACGCCGTCGACCGCATCCTCCTCGCCGCCGACGAGGAGGAAAAGGTACTCGTCTTCGGCGACAGCGACACCGACGGCGTCACCGCCACCACCCTCATGGTCGAAGCCCTCGCATCGGCGGGGATTCAGGCCACATGGCGGGTGCCCCGCGGAGAGGAAGCCTATGGCCTCTCCATGGCCGCCGTCGACGACTTTGCAGAGGAGGGGGGCAGCCTCATCATCACCGTCGACTGCGGCATCTCGAACCATGAAGAAGTGAGCCATGCAGCCGAGCTCGGCATCGATGTGATCATTTGCGACCACCACAAGCTGCAAGCCGAATTTCCGCCCGAAGCCGTCGCCGTCATCGATCCAAAAATCGAGGGCTGCGGCTACCCTTTCCGCGACCTCGCGGGAGCCGGCGTCGCCTACAAGGTGGCCAGAGCCCTCTCATTCGCGGGAACTGGTCTCTACAAGCAGTCAGTCGCCCTCCTCTCGATCGCTGTGGTGGAAAAACCTGCCGACCAGGACTCCGCGGCAGAAACCACTCGTTACAGGGTCGAAGCCCTCAGGCTCCACAACCTGGTCGAGACGGGCCGCTTGGTGGAAGTGCTTGAAGAAGGTTCTCCTCGGACAGCCGCCGTCCTCGAGAAGATGGCAAGATTCCTTCAGGGACGCTCCATCTTCACGTGGCAGAAGGCCGTTCAGAAACGAGCCGCCCTTGCCCTTTTCGGCTCGGGCGTCGACATCGAAAGCTATGACATCGCCGATGAAACCATCGCAATATTCCCCCAGTTTTCGGGCAAGAGCCTCTGCGAGATGAGGGAACTTCTCAAGATCGATCGCTACGCTTCGGGCGAAGTGGGCGATATCGATGCCCTCAAAACCCTTTTCATATCCCTGGCCCAGCGCCGGTCGGGCTCCCAGTCGGAGCAAGGCGAAGCCCTGCTCCAGCTCGCAACCCTGGGGACGATTGCCGACCTCATGCCGCTGCTTGACGAGAACAGGATCATCGTGCGGCGTGGTGTGGAAGCGATCGCTTCATCACCCCGAAAAGGGCTGGCGGAACTTCTCAAGGCCCAAGGCCTCGGCAGAACCTTGAGTTCCACCGAAATAGCATGGCAGATCACTCCCCTTCTCAATGCGGCGGGGAGAATAGGCAAGCCTGAGATAGCGCTTGAGCTTCTTGGCGCCGACGATCCGGTTGCCCGGGCCAAGGCCCTCGAAAACATAGTGCAGGCGAATAACGAAAGAAAGAAGATGGGCTCCGAAGTCTGGGAGGCTATCTATGCCCCGGCACGGGAAAATTTCGAGAAGAACGACAACCGCTTTATCCTCGTGGGTTCGCCCCTGATCAAATCCGGCATCACAGGCCTCCTCGCCTCGCGCATGGTCGGCACCTTCAAAGTGCCCGCCATCGTCGCCGCCTTCAAGGAAGACGGGAGCATCGTCGGTTCGATACGCACCGCCAACAATTTCAGGATTTCAGGCCTCCTCGCCGCCTGCGCCGACCTCTTCATCGACTATGGCGGACACGACGCAGCAGCGGGCTTTTCCATGCCCGGTACTAATTGGGAAAAATTTCAATCGCTGGCAGCAGCCCAGCTGATGTCGGCCGAGGTGGCGAGCGCGGAAGATACCATCAATATCGACGCTGAGCTTCCCCATAGCTACCTGCGCCCGGAACTCCAAAAAACCTATGCCCTGTTTGAGCCCTTTGGCGAGGAAAACCGCCCCCTCGTATTCCTCGCGCGGAACGTTCCGATGGTGGATGCCCAGATCGTCGGGAAATCGGCCAAGAGCCACCTCAAGCTCACCCTCGATTTCGGCGGGTACAAATGGCCAGCTCTCCTCTGGGATGG
>PGXP01000118.1 GCA_002839205.1 Spirochaetae bacterium HGW-Spirochaetae-9 | reverse complement strand
CCGGTATATCATGGACAATACCAAGATTCCGGTCTTGGGTCATGCCGATGGAATTTGCGCGTTGTATGTGGATGCCGAGGCTCCGATCGATCTTGCTGTCACGGTCGCGGTAGACTCCAAGTGCCAATATCCGGCAGTGTGCAATGCGGTGGAGACCGTACTTGTCCATTCTGCTGTCGCCGCCACGTTTCTTCCCCGATTCAAGGAAGCACTCGCTCCATGGTCCGTGATCATCCATGGCGATCCTAGGGTCGGAGCGATAATAGACTGTCGCGAAGCCGTCGAAGACGATTGGGATACCGAATACCTCGGGTACGAAGTCGCCATCCGTGTTGTCGATTCGCTTCAGGAGGCGATGGACCATATCGCCGCACATGGGTCGGGACATACCGATTGCATTGTCACCTCCCACGAGGCGAATGCCCGCAAGTTCATGCGTGAGGTCGATTCAGCCGATGTGTTCTGGAATTGCAGCACCCGTTTCGCGGACGGCTTCCGATATGGACTGGGAGCCGAGGTCGGTGTCAGCACTCAGAAGATCCACGCCCGTGGCCCGGTTGGGCTCGATGGTCTGGTTATCGGGAAATGGTTGCTTTCGGGCAATGGGCATATTGTCGATACCTACGAGAAGGGGCGGGCCTTCAAGCATGAGGAATTGTCCCTCGCAGGTGTCGGATTGCTCGGGGAGATCGAATGATGGATCGCGATTTTTCTTCCGTCAAGAGAATCGTGGTCAAAGTGGGCACCAATCTGCTTTCGGACCATCAGGGAATAGATGCACATCGAATCGAGAAGGTGGTCGCCGATATCGTGGCGTTGAGAAAGCGGGGACTGCAGGTCCTGTTGGTCTCTTCCGGTGCCATCGGACTTGGTGCCAAGGAATTGGGTAGGTCGACAGCGGTCAAACGGACCGCATTACGGCAAGCCTGTGCCTCGATCGGGCAACCGATCCTCATGAGCCACTATCGTGCGGCGTTCAAGCGGCATGAGGTCGTCTGTTCGCAGGTGTTGATAACCCGAAGCGAATTGAACGACCGCAAGACGTATGTGAACTTGAAGAACTCGGTGCAAACGTTGTTGGATCTTGGGGTGGTTCCGATATTCAATGAGAACGATGTGGTCAGCACAGCCGAGATCGGTACTGCAATTGGGGACAATGACCGGATGAGCGCATTTGTCGCAAGCAAGATCGATGCGGACCTGCTCGTGATCCTTTCGGATATCGCGGGTCTGTACACGAAGGATCCACGCAAGGATGCCGATGCCGAACTCCTCTCGGATATACCGAAGGTAGACGACAAGATATTCTCGTATGCCGGAAGTGCGGGCAGCGTATTCTCGACCGGAGGGATGAAGACCAAGCTGGTCGCAGCGAGAATCGCCGCGACCGCCGGTTGTGCGACGGTGATAGCCAGCGGCTATGAGCCGGACATCCTCTGCCGGATACATCAGGGTGAACCTATCGGCAGCCATATCCATGCGGACAAGCGCATGGGACAGCGGTTCCGTTGGATACTCAACAGCAATCCGACCGGAACCATTTGGATAGATGAAGGTGCGGTCAAGGCCCTGCGTTCCCATAAGAGCCTGTTGCCCTCGGGCGTCGTCAAAGTCGACGGCATATTCCAGGCGGGTGATGTGGTCATGGTCAACAACATTGCCAAGGCTGTTCCCTATTACAACAGTTCCGAGATATTGGAGATGGCCGGTTGTCAGAGCAAGGACATGCCGCGTCGTCTAGGCAAGGGAAAGGCGGATGTGCTGTTCCGACCAGAGGATATTGTGTTTTTGGATTATGCAGACTAATTATCATATATTCCATAGGAAACAGGACATCGGCAAACGGATCAGCCTCCTGCACCGCGAGGAGACCATGTCCATCGGATTGATGGCAGTCGATGCCGGCGAGTCCCTGGCCGGTGCGATAGAAGCGATACTCCAGTATTCCTCCTGGTCCGTGCATGTGTTGATGCATGAGGAGCAGGGGAGGATTCCGGAATTGCGCTCCCGTTTTCCACAAGCGACGTTCATCGTTTTCGCCCAACCCGTACCCTTCGGGACCATGGCCAACGCCATGGCCAACGAATGCTACACCACATTCTTTTTCCTGACCAGGAGCGATTTGCGTTGCAATCGGTTCGATTCGGATGAGGCCATAGCGCTTCTGCATAGGAGTGACAAACCTGCCGCAATTACCCCTGTCCTGACCAACAGGCTCGGTGAGCTTATTCCGGTGATCCAGGTTCCCATGCTGCGGGATGGCATGGTCGATCCTGTCTCCTTCCTTCCCGGTAGCGCCATTATGCCCACCCTCTATCCCTTTTTGGGTATGGGGTTGTACGAGCGGGCACTGTTCCAGCGCCTGCGGGGGTTCGATGAAGCGGTAGAGAGCGAATATTGGCAAGTGCTCGATTTCGGGCTACGCTCTTGGTTGTACGGGTATCCGATCTTGAACTCGCCCTGTATCTCCTGTACTTTCATCAACCGCCAATTCATTATCGAGGACCGCTCCGAGCGGGACGGAATCAAACGCGTCCATACCAAAGCGCTCGGCGTCAGGCAAATGAACGGGAAGAACTATCCGAAACGTCCGGGCAAGTATACCGATACCCATGTGCACGCCGAGGTGAAGAAACGGCTGGCGCTGTACAAGACCGATTTCCAGCAACTCGTGGAACAGTGGAAGGCTCCTGGAGACGATCTATGAAGGGTAGTGCAAGATTCTTCGCCCTTTGCCTAGCGACTATCCTGGTCGGCGGCTCCCTCTATGGGACCGTATCGAACGCTTCCCCATTCTCGCTGCCGATCGGAACGGTCGTTCTCGAGGCCGGGCATGGTGGGCATGATCCCGGTGCGACAGCCTCGTGGCAATGGGAGGACCATGTCTATCTTCAGGAAAAGACGATCACCTTGGAACTGGTACGAAAAATAGCCGATGCCCTACGTGCTGCCCGCCCTGATATCGATTTGGTATTGACCCGCGATTCCGACACCTATTTGGCTCTGCAGGATCGTGCCGATGTGGCTGCGAAGCTGAATCCAGGGGTCGGAAAATCGATTGTGTTCGTCTCGGTCCATGCGAACTCCTCACCCTCCGCGGAACCGTCCGGATTTGAGATCCTGGTGAAACAGACCGACAAGCGCCTTCGTTTTCTCGATGCCCAGGTCCAGGATTGGGCGATTGCGCGGTTTGCGAACCAGACGGCAAGCGAGTTGAACCGGTTGTTGAATCGCGAGAACCTGTTGTTCGCCACCGCGGTGCGGGAACAGATGGCGAAAAACTTTCCCCAGGCACGGGACAGGGGTGTCAAGGAACAGGATGTCTGGGTACTCAACGCCAGCAAGGTGCCATCGGTGCTGGTTGAGGTCGGATTTGTCAGCAATAGCGACGATGCCTATCTGATGACCCAACAGACATGGCTTGACCAGATGGCTGACACGTTGGCTGCGGGAATCCTGGCATATATCAATCTTTATTGAGCTTGCTTCGTCCTTCGATCGCCAACTGGGTCTTGAGCGTCTTCAATTCCTTGGATAACGATACCTTGTAGAAGTGCGGGTTGATCATACGCTTATAGCTGCTGTGGAAGGTCTTCAGGCTTTCCTTGACATGCCGTTGTATGTTCACCAGTTTCGGAGCATTCGCGATTCTTGTTCCATCGGTCATGACAAGTCGGAGGAGCGGCGCAACCGAAGCATACCGCGATTGCTTGAGTGTGAAGTAATCGGCTTCGTTGAACGGATGGTACAGGATTATATCCGTCTTTGTCGTGATTTCCTCATGGTCCAATGCTATCAGGTCTCCCAACGATGATCCCTCTGAATCGAGGAAACGCCAGACCTGCTTGCGTCCGGGGTTGGTGGCCTTCTCAAAACTGTTGCTGATCTTCATGGTCGGCAACCATGTGCCGTCGGGCAGTTGCCGGGCCGCCAACTTGTACACGCCATTGAGCGAGCTCTGCGAACCTCCGGTCACCAGATGGGTGCCGATACCCCAGGAGTCGATCGGAACGGCATCGTGCACCAATGTCTCGATTATCTCCTCGGTCAGGTCGTTCGATACATATATCCGGCAATCCTCCAGTCCCGCGCGATCAAGCTTCCTCCTGATTTCCCGGGACAGGTAACTCAAGTCGCCGCTGTCGATGCGGACGCCAATCTGCTTTCCCTTCGCTTGCATCTCCTTTCCTACGATGATCGCATTCTCGATTCCGGATCCGAGAGTGTCGTACGTATCGATCAACAGTACGGAATTATCCGGATAGATATCAGCGAAAGCCCTGAAGGAATCGAGTTCGGACTCGAACGACATTACCCAGGAATGGGCCATGGTTCCCGCGACCGGTATGCCGAATATCTTGCCGGCGAGCGTGTTGCTGGTTGCGGCGCACCCTCCGATGAAAGCTGCCCGTGAAGCGGAGATCGCACCATCGGGACCCTGCGCCCGGCGCAAACCGAATTCCATGATCTGGCCACCTCCGGTAGCCTGGTACATTCGGGAAGCCTTGGTTGCGATCAGCGACTGGTAGTTGATCGTATTCAGCAGCATCCCCTCTATCAACTGGGCCTCCATCATGGTGGCCTCGACACGAATCAGGGGTTCCCCGGGAAATACCACCGTTCCCTCGTCCATGGCATGGATTGTTCCCGCGAAACGGAAATCGGCGAGGTATGAGAGGAACGCTTCATCGAATTTGCGCAACGAGCGCAGGTAATCGATATCCCCTTTGCTGAACGAGAAGAGTTCTATGCGCTTGAGCAGATCGTTGAGGCCGGCAAAGACCACATAGCCACCATTGAACGGATTTGTCCGATAGAACATGTCGAATACCACACGGGGGTTGTTCCTGGTGAGGAAATACCCCTGCATCATGGTCAGTTCGTAGAAATCGGTGGAAAGGGCAGATACGGTCATGTCGACCTCCTTGGTGTTATCGACGGATCTCCGAGAGGCCCATATACGGTACAAGTGCCTTCGGCAAACCCACCGAGCCGTCTTCCCGTTGGAAATTCTCGAGAATAGCGACGATAGCCCGGGATATGGCGATAGCGGTTCCATTCAACAGGTGGACGTGTTGGATCTGTCCTGCAGAATCCTTATAGCGGATATTCAACCTGCGCGCCTGGTAGTCGGTGCAGTTGCTGGTACTGGTTACTTCACCATATTCACCTTGTTCGCCCCGGCCCGGCATCCATGCCTCGATATCGAACTTCCTGTATGCGGGAGCGCCCAGGTCTCCGGTACAGGTGTCCACGACATGATAGGGGATCTCGAGACCTTGGAATATCTCTTCCTCGATCGCCAGCAGCTGGTCGTGTATCTGTTCCGATTGGGTCGGCAGGCAATAGATGAACATTTCAACCTTCGAGAACTGGTGGACACGGTACAATCCTTTGGAATACTGTCCGGCGCCACCGGCTTCCCTGCGGAAGCAGTGCGAGAGTCCAGCCATACGGATGGGCAAATCGTTCTCGGAAAGTATCTTGCCGGCATGGTAGCCGCCCAAGGTAATCTCGGCGGTTCCCACCAGGCACGTGCCGGTTCCCTCGATGGTGTAGATATTGCTCTCTTCGCCGCGGGGGTTGAATCCAATACCTTCCAAGACTTCTTCCCGTGCGATATCGGGGGTAATAGTGAGGGTGAACCCGTGTTTGCGCAGGATGTCGAGGGCATACCGTTCCAATGCCAGCTCGAGCAGGACGGCCTCGTTCTTCAAATAATAGAACTTCGGGCCCGACACGCGTGTGGCGGTATCGAAGTCGATCAAATCCAACGTCTCGCCCAATTGGACATGGTCCTTGGGTGCGAAGGGGAATCGGGTTGGTTCACCCCATTTCCTGA
>PGXP01000117.1 GCA_002839205.1 Spirochaetae bacterium HGW-Spirochaetae-9 | reverse complement strand
CCCGACAGGGCTTCCACCGTTATCGAACGATCCCCAGGCAACAATCCCGCCGCGGCGAGGTCAAGCGTGAGCGATGATCCAATAGGCGTCATCGACACGTCGCTCCGCCACTGTATGGCATTGACATTCTTCAAGCCCTCCACGGTGGCCATCACGCTGCCGGGGGCATTTTCCAGATCCACCTCTGTCGGCGCCTTGTCGACGAATATTCCCGATCGCTGCCGGTAGACGTTGAGGGTGTAGGGTATGAGCCGGGTGGCTCCATTTCCCGTCACGGAGATGGAAAGCTGATAGACGCCTTCTTCATCCAGCAAGGTTGCAGGAATCGTGGTGCCGTAGAGGCCCGCATTTTCGAGAGGCAGCCAAGCGCTTTCAACCCTCGTCCCGTCGATCGTCATGGTGAAGGTCGGCGCAGTGAATCCCGCGAGATTTACCTTGATGGGCAGCGCGTTGCCCGCCCAGACCAGGTCCCCAGCCACAGGGCTCGCCAAAGTGGCCATGGCGTTGCGGGCCACGCTGAGAGGATAATCCTTCTTGAACACTTCCCTGGCTGCCGCATCGGCCAGACCCGGGTCGCTCACCACAAGGCTCACCACGGCGGGAGCCTCAACGAAGGCAGAAAGTTCGCTGGCGAGGAAGTTCGCCTCCCTGCCTGCTTTGGAGACAGCCAGGGCACCTTGCTTCAAGGTCCACGACGCCGAAGCCGCGATGCCTCCGGTGAATTCGGCTTTTACATTGAGAGGAGTACCCTGTGTTGAGATGAGATAGGCAGGGGCTCCATTGTTCACCACAGCCGTTACCGCCGATACGGGCGAATAGAGACGCAGCTGTATGCTGTCGACAGCCGATGCTCCATACTTGTCGACGGCAGTGGCCACGATCTGCCAATCGCCAGCCGCCGCGTCGCGCAGCACGAAGGGATTCCCCTCGCCTATCGGGGTTCCATCCTGCTTTTTCCAGGCCAGAGTGCCGGTATAGGCCTGGTCGTCCTCCACCTTGGCCGCCAGGACGAGGGGGTTGCCCGCCACATACTGTCCGCCCGATACCAGATTGGTGATCGTAACCTTCGGGCGTCCGTTCACCTGGAAACCGACTTCAGCCCTGTCGGTTCCGCCGTTGTCGGTGTATTCGGCGGCGAGAGTATAGGATCCTGCTTCGGCTGGCGCCGTAAGGGCGGCGACAGAATCGATGGTTGTGCCATTAAGCTTCCAGACGACCCTCGAGGCCACAGCGTTGGCCGGCAAGCCGAGGAGGCTGGGCGTCAGCCTGTCGCCGATATTGACCATCGAGCCATGTGGCCAGTAGATGCTCAGCTTGAGGGCTTCACGTTCCACCTTTACCGTAACGCGTTTGGTTCCGCGCTCCTTTCCGCCCGAGTCGAGATAACGGGCCGTGATCGCAATCTGCCCCAGCCCCTTGGGCTTGAATGCGGCCGAAGAACCCGTGAAGGTTTCCTGGCTCAAACCAGGGGCATCGAGATACTGAATGTTCCAGGCAAAGCTCCCTGCTCCCGCCACCTCGGGCTTTACGTCGACGAGGGAAGCCATGAGAGGAATGTCATAGCCGCTGTAGAATGTTCTTCCGTCGGCAGGTGCCTGTACCTGTAACGTAAATACCTTGGGGTCAACTCTTATGCTCACTTGCCGCGTCGTCGACGTGCCCATGCTGTCCGTCGCCTTCGCCGAGAGGGTGTGAGTGCCCAGGTCCCCTGCTCCGAGAATGCGGGCAGCACCAGCCGTCTGCAGAATCCCGTCGAAGAATATCTCTATTGAAGGCTGGACGTTCTGATCCTCGACGTCGGTGGCTGAGGCTGTCCAGGTGAGGGAGTCGCCGGTGAGTTGGATGGCAGGCGCCGACAGCGTGAGCGTTGGTGCGCTGTTCACCGCCAGGGTGAAATCCAGCTCTTGTTCGGTGCTGCGCCCATAGGCGCTCGTCACCAGGCGCAGTCGCTTCTGGCCGGCCATTCCGTTGGGATTGAATGATGTGTCGGCGCCCATGGCGACAAGGCTGTTGTCGATGTACCAGGAGAATGAGGCTCCCGGTTCACCCGAAGCCGCAAGCCCAATCCTGTTGCCCAGGGCGTAAATGATGTTGGCTCCGGCCGCAGGCTTGGCGATGGTCGGCTCGGCGATGTCGCGGACAGTGATTGTCCTCTCGGCCGTCGTTCTCACCATGCCTTCTTTTTCGTATCGGGCATAGATTGTCTGGTCGCCGGCAGTTTCGCCGGTGAAAACATAGGCGAGGCCTTTCTTGCCTGTATCCCTGCCGTCCACAAACCAGGAAATCCGTCGTGCGGCGTCGGTCAAATCCACCTGGGAGCCGGCTATTTTATCGAATCCTACCATCGCTGTGACAGTGTTGCCGATAATGAGCTTTGTCCCTGCATTCGGGGCAAGGAGGCTGAGCTGGAAGTCGCTGAATACGGTGATGTTCACGGAGGCCGTCACAACCTTGCCGGCGAGATCCCTTGCACTCACTATAATCCTGTGCGCACCAGGGCTCATCTTGCCCAGGTATCCCGATTCAAAATTGCTGTTGGCTATAGTCGTGGCATCCACGCTCCACGACAGGCTTGAATACTGTCCCGTGCTCACCGCGATGGAAACAGGGATGCTCGCATCGGGCGAGAAGGCCGCGTTGGCTGTCGGCTGTGTGATCGAAAACTGGAGAGGTTCATAGACGTTGACTGCTATTGACCGAGAAGAAGTATTGCCTAATAAGTCGACCAACGTCGCATCTATAGTGTGCTTCCCAGCCGCAAGGCCGGTGACGCTGATCGTTTTTGCAGCCGGTGTTCTCTCAAGCCTGTATACCTTACCATCCACGCTGTAGGTCAGTGTCGATATAAGCGTGCCATCAGCATCGCCCGTCGTATCTACGGAGACGCTCAAGGCCTCATTGGTATAGATAGTGGCGGCCGCCCTCAGAGCCGTCATCGTAACGGCGGAGTATGCCTTGACGACAACGTTGGGCGACGCAACAGTCTTTTTCATGCCGAGAACATCGACCGCGGTCGTGCCCTCGACGTGGACATTGTAGGTCCCGTTGTCGGGGAAGCTGTAATTCAGTTGATCGCCCGTGCCCACCTGTGTGCCGTTCACGAACCATGCATAGGCTGCAATATCCTGTGTCTTCGTGGCATCCACAGCGAAGCGTGTCGCCTGAACCCTGTCCACGGTTCTCGCCGTCGCTCCCTGAATGGCGATCGTCGGATCGAGCACCGTGAGGTTGATGACCGGCGATGTCTTGCTCAAGCCGAGCGTATCGGCGACGGTGAGCGATACAGGCAGCGTACCGGCAGCATATCGCCGTGTCGGCGCGTAGCTGACCTCTATACCGGTTCTGGTATCGGATCCAATTTTCCATGAAGCGGTATTCTGCTCGGCCCCATCATAGAAGGTGGCCGTTCCGCTGAAGGTGTAGGTTTCGCCCTTGAGAAGGGTGGCATTGGCTGCAGGCTCATCAATGGCAACGCCAAGATCGGCATGGGCCTTCGTTGTAAAGGTTTGAACGCTGGGAGAGGCGAAGAAATCGCTTCCATCCTTATTTATGGGCATAACATACCAGGTATAGGTGGTATTGGCCAGAAGCGGATCTGACAGCTTGTAGCTTGTATCCGTCGTATATCCTTTGTATTGCCCGTTGATATAGAGGCGGTATTCCTTGGTCCAGGCCGAATAATCAGTGACAGCATATTTCCACGAAAATTCGGGTCTGAAAGGATCGTCGGCCGCTACCGTAGCCTTGGCAGAGAAGCTTGGCGTCGGAAAACTGAATGTCACCGTCTTTGACGTGATTGGCTTGTCATTCCAGTCATTGAAGCTGATCACCGTCGAATACGAGCCGCCGGCACGGAACTTCAGCGCGCTCAGGTCGTAGGTCACAAAACCTTCGTCCGTATCTGAAGGCCATCCTTTGAAATTGTCGGGATCGGTCGATTTTGCATGATCCTTCTTCGCAGAATACTTAGCAACACCCGGGCCGTCGATCTCTATTTTTGTCGTCGATGTCGATTTGAGATTTGATTCATTGTAAACGGGGATCTTTGGAACCTGGAATTTAAGCATCAACTTATCCAGAGAGGGTGTATAGGCTGGAAGTGTAATATTCTCAAGCGCACCGATTTGAACAACTTTAAAAGTAACAGTTTCTGTTGATTTAAGCGTTTCGGATTGATTCCCTTTTTTTATATCAGAAGTATCATTAAGAACTACCTCATAGGCTGATAGCTTAATAGAAATTTCTCCCTCCGGGATGCTTTTCATATTCGCTATATCGCCTAGGCCTGTCACTCCAGTGTGTGCAACCAGATCACCTTCCATTGTGAAATCTTGGATGTCATTTGTGTATTCAAGCAACTTAGTATTTGTGAAAGTGATACTATTATTTGATAATAGTTGCCTGACAATTTTTACATTTATCTTATCTTGTTTCCATTCTTCAATGCCGGAAAAATTAATTTCCAACTCCATCATCAAATACGTATCACCAACTCCATTGACTACATCGATTGAAATCAAAGGCGTCCCCAAGATGTCGCCAGCCTGGAAATTTGCTTTCTTTGTAGTGATAATACTTCCAGGAGTTTGCAGCACTCGTGCCCGGGCGCTCTTTATCTGTCCAAAGGCTGGGACCGCTGCAATTGTCAGCAAGATGACGAGAACGATGAGGGTCCTGCCAAAAGCGTTCGGCTTGCTCGAGTTTGCTACTTTATTCATGATTGTCCTCCATAAAGGGGAAAATTGACTTCTACTGACCTATGATGGATACGAGCCGACAGGCTGCGCTCCGAGTCCGACAGGAAAACATGGTTTTTCTGATGACTTTTGCTCATTACAAGAATACTAGCGTACCGAAATCGTCTTGTCAAATTTATTAAGCTTAAGCAAGCTTTTTAAGGCAGTCTCGCTATAATGAAATTGCGCTTCGAGATACCACGCAGGGCTGCAACTGGTGCAGGAGATATTTTATATATATGTTTTTTAATATCTATAAATATTCAATTATTCCTTGACAAGGGCAAGCTTTTTCAAGAAAATGATCCATAAAATGGAACTTATTCGCAACGGGAACAAGCATGTCGCTCTCCTCGTGGAGTACCTGGGGCTGCTTGAGGGCGGCCCCGTGTCACGCGAGGTGTTCGACCGCTACGACAGCGTCCTGTCCAGCGCCACGGCCTTCGAGGTCAACGAGGCGCTGGACATCGTCCTCAGCGAAGCCCCGCGTGGCGGGAAAGCCGCCGGCATGGTCAGTGGCATCGAATTGTGGAAACTGCCCGTGGCGCGATTCATTCGCTCCGTCTCCAGAGGCCTGGACGCCGAAGCCCTCCCCTCCTACCCGAACGACAGCCTCCTGGCCCGCCTTGAGGCCGAAAACTGCACAATCGAAGCTGAGATGAGGGTCATCCAAGGGCTGGCGAGGGAGGCGCGATCGAGCGAAACGAAACACGGGGAACTGCGCGGGAGGATTGCGGGCTTCGGGTTGTTGCGCCATCACTACGTGGCCCTTCAAAACGAGCTTTTCCCCCTCTTCGAAAGCACCTCGCCTCGTCACGCATGCGTCAAGCTCATGTGGGCCCTCCAGGACGACGCCCTGGGCTTTCAGAACCGCCTCGCTCAGGGCAGCGAAGATGAACCGGCCTTCCTGAAAGCCCTCGGAGATTTTTTCCTCACGGCAGGCTCACTGATCTATCGGGAGCGGCGCATCCTTTTTCCCGTCGCCTTCAGGGCGATAGACGCTTCAGGCAGGGCAGCGGATGGCGCCCCCGACGGCCTATCCGCCAGCCCGCTCGCCGCCTTCTCCAGCCTCACCGGATCCCTGACACCGAACGAACTTGAGGCGATATTCAAGGTT
>PGXP01000116.1 GCA_002839205.1 Spirochaetae bacterium HGW-Spirochaetae-9 | reverse complement strand
TAGCCGAGGAGATATTCCTCGCCCTCGTCGGGCTCTACCCCGAGACTCCCGAACCCCTTCTGGATCTGGCCCTTTTGAGGGAAGAGCACGCCAAGCTGTTGCGCGAAGAGATGGAAGAGACCAAGGCCGACAGCGAGGACGATCTCGCCTTCGAGTGCTACAGAACGCTGCTCTCCATGGAGCCGCCTTTTGCTCCTGCGTACTATCATGCGGCCTTCTTTTTTGTGCGCAAGCGCAGCTTCGACCGCGCCGTGTCCCTCTTTACCAGCTTCATCGGCCTGAGCGACGACGAAAACAAGGTTGTCCGCGCAAAGGAAGTGCTGAAAAAGCTCCAGGATCTGGGCTATCTGGACACGACTTTCAAGGAAGCCTACGATTTTATCCAGCTCGGTGAAGAAGAAAAGGGGCTTGAAAAAGCCCTTGAGTTCGTCGGCAAGTATCCGGCCGTCTGGAATGGCTGGTTCCTCGTTGGATGGGCACGGAGAAGGCTTGGCCGCTGGAAGGAGGCCGAAGAAGCCTTCTCCCGCGCCGTGAGCCTTGGGGCCCAGGAGACCGACACCTTCAACGAGATGGCGCTCTGCCAGACAGAGCTCGGCGACTTTGCCGCGGCGCGGGCGAGTCTCGAAAAAGCACTGCGCATCGAGCCGGAAAACGTCAAGATCATTGTCAATCTCGGTGCTCTTGCCTTCAGGACAGGAAAGAAGGGCGAAGCCCTTGGCTTCTTCCGCAGCGCCCTCGTGATCGATCCGAACGACGCTTTGGCCAAAGACTGGATAGAGAAAGTGGGAGATGAAGGCTAAAAAGGCTATCGTTCCACGGGGGAACCTACGATGAGGACTGAATCCCTCGCGCATGAGCTCCTCGATCGTGCCCGATCTATTGGCGGAAGCAAGGGATATCTGAGCGATTCCCTGCTGGGGGAGCTCACCCGCGATGCTATCCGTGCCCTATCCTCCGATCCAGCCGAAACCCGACCGCTTTCGGCTGCTGGAGAACCCGGTGGTCTTGTCCGCCTGAAAACGCCCTTTGTGGCTATTGTCCCCGACCTTCATGCCCGCGCCGATCTCCTTCTCGATATTCTTGCCTCGTCATACCCGTTCTTCGATGGGACACAGCTGCTCGATATGGCACTGGATGGGCGGCTCACCATCGTCTGCCTGGGAGACATCCTCAACAGCGAGGGTCGGCTGGGCGCCGATCGCTGGGGCAGGGTAGCCCTCCACCTGGTCAATTCACGCGGGCTGGAAGGATTGCTTGGCCCGGAGATGGACGAGGAGATGGGCTCCTCCATGGCCGCTATGGGCCTCGTCATGCTGCTGAAAGCCAGGCTTGGCGCGGGATTTCACTGCCTAAAGGGGAATCACGACAATATATCGAACACGAGCATGGATGGGGATGCTGGTTTTTCCAAGTTCGCCCTCGAGGGGGCTATGGGTGCCGAGTGGTTCAGGCTCCGCTATGGTGATGATCTGATTCATCAGGTACGACAGTATGAAAGACTTCTCCCCCTCGTGGCTGCAGGCAGGAGGTTCTGTGCAAGCCATGCGGAACCAGCCTTTGCTCTGGGCATGGATGAGCTTCTGGATTACAGGAAGAGGGCTGACATTGTCGGCGCACTCATCTGGACAGGAAACGACCAGGCTGCCGAAGGAGCTGTCAATGCCTGTCTTTCGGCCCTTCTGGGAGCCGAGGGAATGGAGGAAGGTTTCTGGATCGCCGGCCATCGCTCTGTTCAGGACGGCTACGCCCTGCGCGCGGGAGGCAAGCTCATCCAGATCCATAATCCCGAACGCCGGCAATTCGCATGGATCGAAAACGGTGAAGATTCAAAAACCGCCTCAGCTGCACTATACGAGGTGGGTGAGGGGGGCGGAAGCCCCACCTTCCTCAAGGTTCTGCCTCGGCTCCACCTTGACCATCGGAAGCAGGGACACTAATATTTTTCAACCATGGCATCGAAAAAAAGAAGGAAATCTTCCCGCGCTTCCTCGAATCTTGGCTGTCTCATCTTCCTGGCGGGTTTTGTCATCCTTCTGGTGGTTTTCGCGGTAAAATTTCCCGACATTAAAAAGACACTGGACGACACAGGATTTCTGGACGCGCTCAAGACACGTCGAACTACGACGACGACGAACCCTGCACCGATTCCTGCGACAATCCCCATACCTTCGCCCCAAAAGCCCTCGGTTACGACATCGACACTAGCCACGCCTGCACCGGCGCCTAAGCCCGCCCCCACGTCTCTGTCTACATCCACGCTGGCTCCCGGTCCTTCCCAGGCGGATACTCCGGAGATCCAGACGCGGCAGGCCAGCCTCTTTTTCGTAAAAATAGACGAAGATGGGGTGATCTCCCGACGCGAAGTGAAGCGCAATGTTCCTTCAAGCGATTCCCCTCTCACCGATGCCATCAATGCTCTCATAGCCGGACCCAGCGAGGGTGAAATACGGAGCGGTCTTGTCTCCCTCATCCCCCGCGGGACGAAGGTGCTGAGCATAACGGTAAGGGGCAGTACTGCCATTATCGATCTGAGCGACGCCTTCAATTACAACCGCTACGGAATTGAAGGCTATTCGGCCCAGCTGCGCCAGATCGTCTACACAGCCACTTCCTTTCCTTCCGTTCAGGATGTTCAGTTCCTTGTCGAAGGCAAGCAGAAGGACTACCTGGGCGGTGAAGGCGTGTATATCGGCAAGCCTCTTTCGCGCAACAGCTTCTAGGCGGCCAACGCCTCAGACTCAAGTCTACGATTGCAGGTATAAGGCTTGGGTGTTATAATTGTCTATCGAACACATTTCTCCAAGGAGGCTCGAACGCAGATAACAGCCTTGCATGATTGGCACATCGCGCGTGGAGCGAGGATGGCTCCCTTTGCCGGCTTCGAAATGCCCATCTCCTATCCAACGGGAGCACTCGAAGAACATGCCATCACCCGACGTTCCGTCGGCCTCTTCGACATAGACCACATGGGTCAGTTCGAAGTGAGAGGTACCGGAGCCGATGCCTTCGTCTCCAGGCTCGTGAGCGCGAAGATCGACGACATGAAACCTCCCATGGCGCGCTATTCCCTCCTTCTCGACGAGAAGGGCTGCGTCATCGACGACCTCTTTGTCTACAGGATGCTGGATTTCTGGTGGATCGTGGTCAACGCTTCCAACAGGGCGGCGGATCTTGCATGGTTCAACGCCCATGCCGGCAAGGATGTCACCGTCGTCGACAAATCCGACGAAACCTACATGATAGCCGTGCAGGGGCCGAAGGCTATTGAACTCCTCGATGCGGCAGGAAACACCTCCGTATCCGCCCTCGAACGCTTCACATGGGGCAAGATTTCGATCGCAGGCATGACCGTCCTCTTCGGCTGTACTGGCTACACGGGCGAGGATGGGGGTGAACTCTTTTTCCCTGCCGAAAGCGCCGAGACGCTATGGAACTATCTCCTTGAAAAGGGTAAAGCGCTTGGCATAGAGACGATGCCCATTGGACTCGCCGCACGCGACAGCCTGCGTTTTGAGGCGGGCATGCCCCTTTATGGCCATGAGATAAGCCTTTCCATCAACGCCCTCGAGGCCAACTTCAAGTGGGCCTGCGATTTCGGGAAGGAATTTATCGGCAAAGACGCCCTGGCTGAAATCGCCGTCGCCGGTTTGTCGAGGAGGCTTGTTGGCCTTGACGTAACCGGCGGCGTCCCCCGCGAAGGCTACGAGGTGGCGGATGAGTCGGGAAGGATTGTGGGGCACTGCGTGGCGGGCATGTTCTGCCCTACGGTGAAAAAAAACGCGGCCAATGCCTTCGTCGAACTTGGCTTGGCCAAGGTCGGCACGGCGCTCAAGGTAATCATACGCGGACAGGCCAAGGACGCTGTCGTGGTGAAGCGCCCGCTCTATATCCCCGCCTACAGAAGGTAATGAGGGTCCACAATGTGGCGCCCATGATTGTATGAATAAAAAGGAGTGGAACCATGAGTATCGATTCTGCGGCGAAATATGCCGAATCACACGAATATGCGAAGGTCGAGGCTGGAATTGTCCTTGTCGGCATCTCCGACCACGCCCAGGCCGAGCTTGGCGACATCGTCTTCATTGAGCTCCCTGCCGTCGGAAAGGCTCTGGCCAAGGGTCAGGCATTCGGCACGGTCGAGTCGGTGAAGGCGGCGAGCGATCTGTATATGCCTATCGGCGGAACGATAACGGCCGTCAACGAGGCGCTTCAGGCCGACCCCGCCCTGATCAACAAGGAACCCTACTCGGGCGGATGGATGATCAAGGTGAGTCCATCCAGTCTCACCGACATGGATGGACTCATGAGCGCCGAGGCCTATGCGAAATCGATAGGGGAGGCATGAGGCCATGCCCTTCATCCCCAATACCGACGCCGACAGGGCGGCCATGCTGGAGGTGGTGGGGAAGGGGAGCGTCGAAGCCCTCTTCGCCGACATCCCCGCCAATCGCCGTTTTCCTCCGCTGAAGCTTCCCCAGGGTATTTCAGAACTCGAGGTGCTCAGGGAGATAGAATCCCTTGCCGCGAAAAACCTGAACGCCGGGCAGACAGCCTGGTTCCTTGGGGCGGGAGCCTACAATCATTTCATCCCGGCCCTTGTGCCGGCCCTCGCCTCAAGGGGCGAATTCCTCACAGCCTATACGCCGTACCAGCCCGAAGTATCCCAAGGTACCCTCCAGGCAATTTTCGAGTATCAGAGCATGGCGGCCGAGCTTTTCGGCATGGCGGTGGTCAACGCCTCCCACTATGACGGGGCGACAGCCCTCGCCGAGGCTATCCTCATGGCCTGGAAGCTGGATGAAGGGCGCAGGCGCATTCTCCTCCCTGCCGATCTCCACCCCGAATACAAGGATGTGGTGAGAACGTATTTCTCTTCCTTCGATGTGGAAATCGTGGAATATTCGGGGGCTCCCGAGACGGCGCCCGTGGACGGCGCGGCAGCCTGCCTCGTGGCAGGCTACCCCTCCTTCTCAGGCGAGATTTATCCGCTGGAAGCCGGGGCGGCCAAAGCCCACGCGGCCGGCGCCCTCTTCATCGTCCATGCCGATCCGATCATGTGCTCCATACTCAAGAGTCCTGGCGCCCAGGGTGCCGACATCGTCGTCGCCGAAGGCCAGTGCCTGGGCAACGCCATGAATTTCGGCGGCCCCTTCCTCGGCATGATGGGCTGCACCGAAAAGCTCATGCGCAAGATGCCCGGCCGCATCGTCGGCGAGGCCAAGGACCATGACGGCAGGCGCGGATTTGTGCTCACCCTGACGGCCCGCGAGCAGCATATCCGCCGCGAGAAGGCCGTTTCCAACATCTGTTCCAACCAGGGCCTGACCATGCTCCAGTCCTGCATCTACATGGCGGCCATGGGGGCGGGCGGATTGAAGGCAGTCGCATCTCTCTGCCACGACAAGGCCCACTACGCCGCGACTGCTGTTGCCTCGATCCCCGGCTTCAAGGTGCTGACGAAGACCTTTTTCAAGGAATTCCTCGTACGGACGCCCAGGCCTGCGGCCGATATCTACGCTGCCCTCGTGAAGCGCCGCATCGTTCCAGGATTCTCCCTTTCACGCTACGACGCGTCTCGGACGAACGAACTCCTCATCTGCGTGACGGAGATGAACACCAGGGCGGAGATCGACAGATTGGCCGTCGCGCTCAAGGAGGTTTCGGTATGAACCTCGTCCATGAACCTCTCGTTTTCGAACTCTCGAGCCCCGGCCTCATAGGTTGTGCGCTTCCTTCCTCCGATGTACCCAAAGCCCCCCTGCCCAAAGGATTGGAGAGAGAATCACTCGCCCTTCCTGAGCTGGATGAGCTGACGGTGGTACGTCATTTCACAAGGCTTTCGCAGAAAAACTATTCCATCGATACGCACTTCTATCCCCTCGGGTCCTGCACGA
>PGXP01000115.1 GCA_002839205.1 Spirochaetae bacterium HGW-Spirochaetae-9 | reverse complement strand
CCTGGAAATCGCCAAGGCTTCCAAGGAAAAAATCTCGGCCGACGTCCGGACGGCTATCGAACAGGTGGGATTGAAGGGACTTGCGAACCGCTATCCCTACCAGCTCTCGGGCGGACAGCAGCAGCGCGTCGCCCTGGCCAGAGCCCTTGTCACCAATCCCGCCGTAATGCTTCTGGACGAGCCCCTCACCAATCTCGATGCCAACCTCCGCGAGGAGATGCGCTTCGAGATAAAGGAACTCCAGCGCAAGACTGGCACGACAATCTTCTATGTCACTCACGACCAGGAAGTTGCCCTCGCCATCTCCGACCGGATGGCGATCATGGATTCGGAAGGGAAAATACGGCAGACAGGGAAGCCCGACGAAGTGTATGAACACCCTGTCGATGAGTTTGTCCATCAGTTCCTGGGTATTCCAAACTACATTCCCTTCGAGATTCAGGATGGCGTGGCGTGGATATCTGGCTCCACATCGGGCGAAAGGCTCCGGCGAATCCCCCTCTCGCCTCCCGCAGCCTTCTCCGACGGCGCAGGCAAGGCCGGCTGCAGGCCGATGGATATCCTGCTCGACCGAAACCCCGCCATCGTCGATGGGCTTCCGGCCAAGGTGCTAAGGCTCTCCCTTCTCGGCCCCATCGTGGATTTCCTTCTCGACATAGGGGGCGTGCAGCTGCGCGCCCAGATACAGACCGAGGAAGCACTCGCCAAAGACCTGCTCATAGAGGAAGGCCAGGACTGCGGCATCCGCTTCGCAAGCCTGCAATGGTTCGGCAAAAACGGGGAGGCAGTGCGATGACTATGGGCAAAAAAATAAACACGGCCAATCTGGTCCTCATTTTCTCCATACTCGTGCTGGTCATCGTCGTCGCGGTGCCCGTCATCCTCATCATCCTCACGGCCTTTTTCGAGAATGGGAAATTCAACATCGTCGGCGTGATGAAAATTCTCTCCGATCCCGACACCTACCAGGCGCTGTGGAACTCCGTGCTGATCGCGACGGGAACCACCCTTGTCTCGACGACGATAGGAACCTTTTTCGCCTGGCTCGTCGCACGCACCGACCTGCCTTTCAAGAAGACCATGAAGGCCCTCTTCCTCGTGCCCTTCATGCTGCCTTCCTTCATAGGCGCCCTCGCCTGGAAGGTCCTTCTGTCGTCGCGGGCGGGGTACATCAACAAGCTCTTCATGGCCATCTTCGGCCTGGAAAAGGCGCCGATCGACATCATGAGCCTCGGCGGCATCATCGCCATCGAGTCCATGTACCTCTTTCCCTTCGTATTCCTCCAGGTAGCCGGCGCCCTCGAGCGCATGGATCCCACCCTCGAGGAATCGGCCCGCATATCGGGCGCCGGCCTGGGCACTATCACCCGGAAGATCACCCTGCCCCTCGTGATGCCCTCAATCCTGTCGGGAGCCCTCCTGGTTGCCTTGTATTCGCTCTCCCACTTCGGGGTTCCCTCGATACTGGGCACCGAGAAGGGCATCTACAACATTCCCACCAAGATCTACGAGCGGATCTATGCCTCGGGGGGCTCATTCGGCGCCATACGCGTCGGCACCATCCTCTCGACCATCCTCGTCATTTCTGCGGCCCTCATCCTCAAGCTCCAGGATATCCTGCTCAAAAAGGGCCAGTACCAGATCATCGCCGGCAAGAGCATGCGCCCCATGGTGCTGAAGCTGCGAGGCCTCAAGATCCCACTCCTCGTCATCAGCATCGTGTACATTCTCGTCACGGTCGTTCTGCCCACGGTGACCATCTTCATGGTGGGAGGCCTCAAGACCTACGGCCTCACCTTCCAGATCAGGAACATGACCTGGGACAACTACATCAAGATTTTCCAGTGGAAGATGACCAAGGACGCCATCTGGAACTCGATCTACCTGTCCTTGAGCGCGGCTTTCGTGACCATGCTGGCGGGCACCATGATCTCCTACGTCATCGTCAAGATGAAGGTGCGGGGCAAATTCCTCCTCCAGTTCCTGGGGGTTCTGCCCTTCTCCCTGCCGGGCACGGTCATAGCCCTGGGCGTCATACTCACCTGGAGCGGCCGATTCGGCATCAACATCTACAACACGCCCTGGATCATCTTCGTTGCCTACATAGCCCGATACATGGCCTTTTCGATCAAGTCCAACTCGGCATCCCTCTCCCAGGTTTCTGATTCCCTCGAGGAGGCGAGCAGGGCCTGCGGGGCCACCCATTGGCAGAGCCTGAAAAATATCGTCATACCCCTCATAAAGCCGGGCATGATAAGCGCCTTCTTTCTCATCTTCCTGCCTGCCTTGCGCGAACTGACCACATCGGTGCTACTCTACGGCCCCTCGACGCGAACCATAGGCGTGGCTATCTACGCCCTCAATGAGGACGGCGAGACGGTGCGGGCAGCCGCCCTCGCCTCCATCGCCCTGATCATCATCTTCGTGGGCGAAACGGTGATACGAAAATTCCTGGCCCAGCTGGACAAGCCCCGGGCGAAGGTAGAGGAGTGAGGCGATGGCACAGCTGAAACTGAAAGACGTCACAAAGCGCTTCGGCGATGTCATCGCGGTGAACAAGCTCAACCTCGATGTGGAAAAGGGCGAATGCTTCTCCTTCCTGGGCCCCTCGGGATGTGGCAAGACTACCACCCTGCGCATGATCGCCGGATTCGAGGACTTGGATGAGGGCGAACTCTCGGTGGACGACAAGGTTTTCTCTTCGAGCTTCAAGAAGTATTATCTGCCGCCTGAGCAGAGGGATTTTGGCATGGTGTTCCAGGCCTTCGCCGTATGGCCCCACCTCACGGTGCGGGACAACGTTGCATTTCCCCTGCAGATCCGCAAGCGCCCCAAGGACGAGATCGCCCAACGCGTAAAGATGGCGCTGCAGAGCACGGGTCTCACCCATAGGGAGGATTTGTATCCGACCAAACTCTCGGGCGGTGAGCAGCAACGCATAGCCCTGGCGAGGGCTATCGCCATCAACCCCAAGGTGATGCTCCTGGATGAGCCCCTCTCCAACCTGGACGCCAAGCTGCGCGAGGAGATGCGCTTCGAGATCAAGGATCTCCAGAAAAAATTCGGCTTCACGATCATCTATGTCACCCATGACCAGGCCGAAGCCATGGCCCTCTCGGACCGCATGCTCGTCATGGACCACGGGATCGTGCAGCAGATCGGAAAGCCCCTGGACATCTACGACAAACCCGCGAACAAGTTCGTTTTCTCATTTATCGGATTATCCAATTTTATCGCGGTGGATATTTCCGGCGGCGAGGCGCGGATTCAGGGGGTGGGTGGAGCAGTGAGCAGAGCCGCGCCTGCAGAGTTCGGCGCGAAGGCCCTCCTCGCATGCCGGCCTTCGGACATCGATTTCGCGACTTTGGGCGGGGCTGCCGATGGCGCCAGCCAGGCTTCAGGCGGACAGGCGCCCGTCTTCGAAGCCCGCGTCGCCAGGCGAACCTACCTGGGCGACATCATCGACTACAAACTGGTGGCCGGATCGGCCGAACTGCGGGTGCAGAAGCCCCGGCATTCGAAAGGCCCCCTCGAAGGGGAGATCTGCGGCATAAGGATCAACAGGACGCTCTGGTACAAGGCAGACTGAAGAAGAACATCGGTAAAAGTTGCGGCGTGGGGCGGGGCTTCTTGGAAAGGAGCCCCGCCCCCTTTTTATCGTACCAAAAGTCCCACCGTTGCATCGGCCGCCTTCAAGAGCTGGAGAGTATCTCCCCGACCACAGCTTCGCCCATCTCGATCGTGCCGACGATCCTGTCCCCAGCACCCGCGGCGATATCGGCGGTACGAAGCCCGGCGTCGAGCACGGCGTCCACAGCTTTCTCCAGGGCGTCAGCCTCGGGTTCGAGACCCAGCGAATACCTCAACAGCATGGCGGCAGAGAGTATGGTGCCGAAGGGGTTGGCTATGTTCTTACCGGCGATATCGGGGGCCGATCCATGGATGGGCTCGTAGAGCCCTCGCGACCGACCTGCCGGACCGGTCGCGTCCCCGAGGCTCGCCGAAGGCAGCATGCCAATGGAGCCGGTGAGCACCGAAGCCTCATCGGAGAGGATGTCGCCGAAAAGGTTGGAGGTGACGATGACATCGAACTGGCCCGGCGCGCGGATGAGCTGCATCGCGCAGTTGTCGACATACATATAGCTCAGTTCCGTCGACGGGTAGTCGGGCGCGACGCGGCCGGCCACTTCCCTCCAGAGCCGCGAGGATTCCAGGACATTCGCCTTGTCGACGACGCAGAGCTTGTTTCGGCGCAGCGCCGCCGCCGCGAATCCGGCGCGCAGGACCCGCTCTATCTCCATCACCGAATAGGTTTCGGTGTCGAAGGCCGAAAGCCCATCCTCGCTCCTGCCCCGCTTGCCGAAATAGAGGCCGCCCGTCAGCTCCCGCATGATGAGGAGGTCGAAGGAGGGAGATCCGTCCCAGCTGCTCGCCTTGAGAACCTCTTCCTTGATGGGGCAGGCGCCCCGCAGCTGGGGCAGAAGCTTGGCCGGCCGCAGGTTGGCATAGACGCCCATGCCCGCCCTGAGGGCCAAAAGGCCCTTTTCGGGCCTATTGGCCGAGGGCTGGTTATCCCAGGCGGGACCGCCCATGGCGCCCATGAGGACGGCATCGGCCTTCCTGGCGGCGTCCAGCGTTTCGGGAGGCAGGGGAACGCCGACTTTATCGATGGCGCAGCCGCCGGCCATGAGTTCGGTGAAGGAAAATTTATGGCCGAATCGCTCGCCGATGGCCACGAGGGCCTTTTTCCCCTGGGCGACGACTTCGGGACCGATGCCGTCGCCCGGAATAAGCGCAATGCTGTAGTTCATGTATGCTCCTCGTGGCGCTCAGACGCCGTCGACATTGCCGGCACGCTTTCTTGCCGATGGAGAAACCGCCGACAGCTCCCATTCCATGGAGTTGATGGCGGCAATGTAGGCCAGTATGGAGGCTTCGATAACGTCGGTGGAAAGGCCTCGGCCGTTCCACTGTACGCCGTCATAGCTGATTTTCACCGTCGCCTCGCCCTGGGCATCCTCGCCCTCGGTTACGGCGCCCATCTCCCAGGAATCCAGCTCGAGATCCTTGCGGATAATCTTGTCGATGGCGGTGAAGGCAGCGTCTATCGGGCCATCCCCGACGGCGACTTCCTCCCTGGATTCCCCGTTTTTGCCCGCCAGCCTGATCGTGCAGGTTGAGCTCAGGCTCGAGCCCGAATTCACCACCCAGCGATCCAGCGTCCATGTATCGGGCACGGTTTTCGCCGAGCCCACCACCAAGGCTTCGATATCCCTGTCGCTTACGGTTTTCTTCTTGTCGGCCAATACTTTGAAGCGGGCAAAAAGCGCTTCCACGTCGAGGTCGGCAATGCCAAATCCGAGACTCTTGAGTCTTTCCTCGAAGGCGTGCTTGCCTGAATGCTTGCCCAGGACCATGCGATTGGAGAGGAAGCCTACCGATTCAGGTGTCATGATCTCGTAGGTCATCCGGTTGGCGAGGATGCCGTGCTGATGGATGCCCGCCTCGTGGGCGAAGGCGTTCTCGCCGACGACAGCCTTGTTGGGCTGGACCTTGACGCCGGTCACCTTGGACACCAGCCGGCTCGTAGCGTAGATCTGGGTCGTATCGACGTGGCATTCCATGCCGAGGTATGCCTTCCGCGTCGCGATCCCCATGACGATTTCCTCGAGGGAGGCATTGCCAGCCCTTTCGCCGAGGCCGTTGATCGTGCATTCGAGCTGGTCCGCCCCTGCGGCTGCCGCCGCCATGGTATTGGCCACGGCGAGGCCGAGGTCGTCATGGCAATGGACGGACAGCATGGCTTTCTCCATGCCGGGCGTGTTGGCCTTCACGTAGGCCACGAGCTTTCCAAACTCGTCGGGCATGGCGTAGCCGACGGTGTCGGGCAGGTTG
>PGXP01000114.1 GCA_002839205.1 Spirochaetae bacterium HGW-Spirochaetae-9 | reverse complement strand
CTCTTGTACCACGAAAGAATTCTTCATGTTCGGCCTTCCGTGTCCGGCATTGAGCAGAGGACTTTCAGGATACGTTTTGGCGCTCATCCGGAGGAGATGCTTTTCGGCCTAGGGCCTTCGACTGAATACAATCTGAAAAAATCCAAGGTTTCATTGCCTTCTGAGGGTGACGATAGTACGTTGCGCCGCGAACCTTCGATGCTGTCCAGCCGTGGAACATGGATCCATGTTGATGGTGGTGGAGCGATCAGCTGGAATTTTCGAAGCTCCATCACCGAACTTTCTTCTGCAATTATGCCCAGGGAAATCGCCCTCGGATTCGGGAAAACACTGAAGGCGGGCATCGAACTCCTTACACGATACAAGGCGGGCACAAGGAAGAGGCTGCCTGACTGGCTTCAGGCCTGCCCCCTGATTGAGGAGCGAGGCGATGGGTTCAGATTGGAAAATTCCGTGGATGGCGAGGAAGGCCGTCTCATTGAAATGGACGAGTGGAAGAAGATCCTGCACATTGCATCGGCGAGGGCTCTCCCTCATCAGGTAGAGGAACAGGGAAGTGCTTCCGGCTTCACCGGCATGCTGCTTTCCCTCTCTTTTTCCGGGTATGGCCAGGTATTGGTGCCCGATAGCCTTGAATTGGCAGCCTTCAGCCCCCTGCATATTTCGAAGATCCAGGCTGAGGGGCGGGGGGAAGCTGCGTCGCGCAAGATCGCTGCCTCAGCCGTCATGTATACAATGCTGCGGCCATACAGGGACCACTGCTCGAACGAATGGGTGGAGAAGGGCATACCTGTCCTGGCCCATCCGGCCTTAATGTATCCCGCCGAACCTGGGCTCCTGAAATTGAAAGATCAATATATGTTCGGCCTGGATCTGATCATCGCCCCCTCTCAGGAGGGAAGCCCTCAGCCGCGTCGGCTCTTCCTGCCCGACGACGAGTGGATCCACCTGTGGACTTCTCGCCATTATCATGGGGGGACGACGGTCGTCCATGCTCCGGAAGGAAGGCCTGCGATTTTCTACAGAAGCCGGAGTTCCTTTGCCGCGCTTTTCGATGCGCTGAGGATAAAGGCTACCAGACTTTAGGCGGGGTTCAGCGTCGGCGGACGAGAAGGACGACGGCGCGGGCTTCCACGGCATTCCCCGATCCCACATCTCCGAATCCTTCGCAGGTTTTGGCCTTGATCGATATGGAGGATTGGGGCAGGCCAAGGGTTTTGGCAATGGAAGCGCACATCGCTTCTCGGTAGGGGGAGAGCCTCGGCTTTTCGAGGATGACAGTGCAATCGATGTTGCCTACTCTCCAGCCGGATTTTTCTACTTCATCCATGGCCAACTGCGCCAATCGCCCTGAATCGGCATCTTTCCATCGGTGATCTGAGGGCGGAAAATGGGAGCCTATGTCGCCGAGGGCAGCGGCTCCGAGGAGGGCATCAATGAGTGCGTGCCACAGCACATCGCCATCCGAGTGGCCCGCTTCGCCCTTGTCATGTTCGACATGGACCCCGCCCAGGAGGAGTCTGCGTCCAGGCACGAGGGGGTGGATATCCCAGCCTTCGCCGATCCTGAAGCCCGAGGTTTCTGCCTCCGCAGGCAGGTCTTCCCTGTAGGTCACTTTCCTGTTGTTTCTGTCGCCCGGCACGAAGGCCACTTTGCCGACATAGCGATCCCATATCGAAGCGTCGTCGGTGCAAAACCAGCCTTTTGCGGCCGCGGCAGCATGGGCGGCGGCGAGGGCTCCAAGGGCGAATCCCTGGGGGGTCTGGGCTGCCTTAATCGCATGGCGTTCGAGGTGGCCATCGATAAAGCCGGTGGGGGAGGCGGCCTTGGGTGTGTCCGCCAAATCGGCCAGAGGGATGCATGCTCCATGAACGCACGTCGAGGAGAGGACGGCGTCTATAAGCTCGGGCGATGCCCAGGGGCGGGCTGCGTCGTGCACAAGGACAACCGCCCTGTCCGGATCGATGGTGGTGCCGGGGCTGGCCGCGTGGCAGGCTTCCATGAGGGCATCGAGCCCGCTTTTTACCGAGGCTTGCCTGGTGTCGCCGCCCTGGGCAAAACGTAGGCCGTAAGGGAGCCTACCGAGCTCGCCGGCGAGGCTCGGGTCGATGCCCGCCGCAACGTCATCCAGCCGGCCTTTCGGGTAGGTGACGATGATACCTGCCAACTCATCAAGGTGGAGGAATGCTTCAAGCGAAAGCTGGAGTATGCTTTTCCCGTCGAGGGAGAGGAGTTCCTTCTTGCCGCTGCCGAAGCGTGAACTCGAGCCCGCTGCCGTCAGGAGTAGGAAAACCTTGCCGTCCAGGGGCAGGTGGGGAGCTTCGATGAAGTGCGGGGCATCCAGCGTATCGGTGCCGGACATAGACTTTCAGCTCTCGAGACGGGCGTGGATGAGTTCGGCTATCTCTTCCTTCGTTTTTCCCAGCGAGAAGGATATCTCGTCCTGAAGGAGATTGATGGCCGAATCGTAGAGCTTGCGCTCGAGAATGGGGAGTTCCTTGATCTTCGAACGATGATAGAGGGAGCGGACTACGGAGGCGATATCCATGATGGAACCTTTCTTGAGGAGGTCGAGGTTCATCTGGTAGCGGAGCTTCCAGTCGGTGGGGATGGGGGCGTAATCTTCGGAGATGAAGGCCAGGGCCACTTCGGCCTCGGACTGGGGAACGATGGGGCGCAGACCCAGCTGGTCGGCCTTGTCCACCGGCACCATGACCGTCATGTCGGAAAACTCCAGATAGATTATATAGTAGAGAATCTTGGAATCCTTGAAGGATTTTTCCCTGATCTCGAGGATGCGTCCTACGCCCTGGCTGGGATAGACGACGCGCTGATCTATTTGGTAGGCGGGGACCATCTTGTTTTCCATAGAATGCCATTGTATCAAAAAAAAGAGCCTTCGTCAAAGCATAGTGGCGCGTCGCTGCAGTGATGCGCCAAAGCTTGTTATCCTGCAATCCGAAGTGTATTCTTCAGCACAGGTATGGAAAAACGGCGATCGCCTGATTCTTTCGGCCTCGAAGCGGCCGCTTTCCCTCTCTTCGTGATCCTCGTCATCATTGCAGGCCTCGTGTTCAGGGAAAATATCGCCGCTATCTACAGAAACAGGGAAGCGGCCAGGGCTTGGATCGAAGGCCTCGGTTTTTGGGGACCCCTCGTTTTCATCGGTCTGCAGGCGCTGCAGGTTGTGGTTTTCGTGATCCCCGGGGAGCTCACTCAGGCTATGGGGGGCTTTATCTTCGGGTTTTGGGGAGGAACCATCCTCAGCCTGGCGGGGATAGCCATAGGGTCCCTCATCAATTATGGCATTGGCCGGCTTTCAGGCCGTCCCTTCCTCCACGGCATTATGGGAGAAGAGCGCCTCATGCGCTCGGAAAAAGCCCTGGGCAACCGCAAGGCCGAGGCAGGCCTTTTCCTGCTTTTCCTTGTGCCAGGCATTCCCAAGGATATTCTCTGTTATGCCGCCGGCATGGCTCGATCGCCCCTTACCCTGTTCATGGCCGCTTCTATGACGGCACGCCTTCCCGGCATAGCGGGAAGCAGCCTCATCGGCATGACCGCCTACGCTGGCCGGATTGGCCTCAGTATCTGGCTTCTTTCAGGAGCTGCCCTTCTCCTTGTCTCGGGCATCGTCTGGCGCAAGCCGCTGGAAACCTGGTTCGCCAGGCAGTTCGACAGAAAAGGGAATCGCTGACATGGGAGAAGACAGCTTGAACCTGTGGTGGAAGGACGCTGTCTTCTACCAGATATACCCGCGCAGCTTCAGGGACGCCAACGGCGATGGAACAGGCGATCTGGCAGGCATTGCCGACAAGCTGGAGTACCTCGCATGGCTGGGGATCGATGCTCTATGGATATCGCCATTCTTCACCAGCCCCATGAAGGATTTCGGCTACGACGTGGCCGACTACAGGGGCGTCGATCCGCTCTTCGGCACTCTGGAGGACTTCCAGCGACTCATCAGGGAAGCTCGGAAGCATGGGATCAGGATTGTCATCGATCTTGTGGCCAACCACAGCTCGGATGAGCATCCATGGTTCAGGGAAGCGAGAGCCTCGCGCGATGCGCCCAAGCATGGCTGGTATATCTGGGTGCCGGAGACGGGAAAGCCGCCCAACAACTGGAAAGCCATCTTCGAGCTGGGTTCGGCCTGGCATCCCAATCCGGCTACGGGCGAGCGCTACCTGGGCACTTTCACGCGCCATCAGCCCGAGTTCGACTGGCGAAATCCGGAAGTAGGCGAAGCCTTTTATGACATCATGCGATACTGGTATGCGATGGGCGTCGATGGATTCAGGCTCGATGTCGCCACCGCCTACATGAAGGACCCTGAACTGCGCTCCAATCCCTTTGCCTTCAAGGCGGTTCCGGATTTTTTCCAGAAGCACATCCATGACCGCAACCACCCCGATTTTCATGGCGCCTTCAAGGGGATGCGGTGCGTCGCCGATGATTGGCACTCCGATTCCCCTCAGGCGAGCAAGACCGGTGAAAGGGTCCTCATAGGAGAGACCTATGGAGAGGACCCTGCTTTGGCCGCGGCCTGTCACGGCGAAAAGAACGACGAGCTCCACATGGCCTTCAACTTCGACTTTCTGAATCAGCCGTGGAAGGCCGAGGCTTTTCGCGGCTCGGCCGAACGCTGGTATGCCCTTCTTCCCGCCGAAGCCTGGCCGACTTTCACCTTGAGCAACCACGACAAACCGCGCCACGCCTGGCGCTACCGGTCGCGCGATCCTGCGCTGACCGAAGCCAGGGCGAAGGTGGCGGCCGCCATGCTCCTCACCCTCAAGGGCACTCCATTCCTCTACTATGGAGAGGAAATCGGCATGACCTGTTTCAGGCTGCCGCGATCCGCCCTGCGCGATCCTCTGGGCATCCGGACATGGCCGCTTTCTTCCCTGGGTCGCGATCCCGAGCGCAGGCCGATGCAGTGGGATGCTTCCTCCGATGCAGGCTTCGGCTCGTCTTCCCCCTGGCTGCCCTTCAACCCCGATTGGCGAGCGCGCAACGTGGCGGCGCAGCGCCAGCATCCCGACTCCATCCTTCTTTGGTACCGGAACCTTCTCGCGCTGCGCCGCGCACTGCAAGCCCTGCGCCGTGGTTCCTTGCGCTTTCTCGACGCTGGATCCGGGATACTCGCGTTTGAGCGGGAGGATGAAGCAACGCGAGAGCGGGTTCTGGTCTATCTGAATTTTACCGCCCGGCCGAAGTCGATCAGGCTGGAGGAGAGCCTGTCAGTGCTACTCGGCAGCTCCCGCCCTGCGGACGATGCCCTGCCTGCTGGCTCTTGTCGACTTGGGCCCTGCGAAGTCCTCATCGCGCGTCCGGACTAGGCCTTGAAATCAATCGGCGGCTGCTCGGAGCGCTTCGCGAAATGGCGAGGCTTGCCGCCTTCGACTGCCCTCTCTACCTGGTATTCCTGCATGCGCGCGAAAACGTCGAGCAGCCTCTCCTTGTCGGGGTAGTCTTCCAGCCCGACGGATTCGAGGGCACAGAGGAGTTCATGTACCGTTTCGAGGGTGGAGAGGCACAAGGGTCCCGGCTGCCGTTTTATAATCCAGCGGCTGGGCGTTCGGGGCGTGAACATGAGGCGAGGCAGGGTGAGGAGTCCGGGGCTTTCCCTCAGCACAGCCTTGGAACAGGCCCAGGTGGCGTCGACAAGGAAGGCGGTGATCCTCCGCCTCGATGCCGCTGCCTTGAGATCGGCCACCGCTTTTCGCCTCTCCGTTGCCGGCAGCCCGGTCAATCTTGATTCCGACAGATCGATCGATCCCTTTCCCGGGTAGAGCAGGACGGGGAAGTTGCCCGGATCGTCGATGAGCTGCCTTACGCGCGGATGCTCGTCGAAGGCGATGCCGGGCAGCAGTTCCGAATCGGCGATGTTGAGGCAGGTCAGGCGGCCGGTGC
>PGXP01000113.1 GCA_002839205.1 Spirochaetae bacterium HGW-Spirochaetae-9 | reverse complement strand
TGGATCAACCTGTCTCCGTTCTCGATCTCATCCCAGACGCTCGATCCCTCTGTGCCGGGGAGGATGACAGGGCGCCAGGCCCTGTCTCTCATGCGCTTGCCCACCTTATGATGCGTCTTTTCTTCAATTGAGGCGAGTTCATAGAAACCCGCCAGATCGATAGGGCCTTCCAGACGGTAGGTGTCGATGTCGCCGAGTCCCAGGCCTTTCTGCAGGACGGCGACGATATGCGCCGATTTGCCCGATACGCTCAGGCGCACCGGGGTGGAGTTCTGGCGACCGGAAAGCACTTCCTCCATCGCGGAGAGGAAATCCTCCTGCCTGTTCTCGTCCACGCCCGAGTCGGCATCCCTCGTCACCTTGAAGGCAAGGGAGCCGTTCACCTTGTGGCCGGGGAAGAGCCTCGAGGCGAAGCTGATGATGAGGTCCTCGATGAGGGCATAGCGGAGGTGCTCCTCGGCGTCATCATCGCGGCGGGGAAGGGGGACGAATCGCCCTGAATTTGTGGGCACTTGGGCGGCGGCGTACACCTTGTCCCCATCCTCCTTTTCCAGCTCGAAGGCGCAATGGATGCGAAGGTTGCCCATGGAGAGGAAGCTCTCCTCCTCAACCCTCAAGGGGGTCACGAGGGGGAAAACCTGTTCGTTGAAATAAATCTCAAGATGGCGTTTCTCCGCTGTTGTCCAGCGTTCTGGAGGCACTATCTCGAGCCCTGCCGCTGCGAGGGCGGGCAGGACATCGTCGACCAGGCAGCCGTACTGCAAGGCTGACATTTTTTTTACGCGGGAGGCGATCGTGGCGAGCAGCTGTTCGGGCGTTTTTCCTGCAACGTCGGTACTTCTCTCGGCACGGCGAATCGAGGTCTTGATTCCCGCCACCCGAACCATGAAAAACTCGTCGAAATTCGATGACACAATGCTGAGGAACTTGAGCCGTTCAAGGAGGGGCCATGTGTCTTTCAGGGCTTCCTGCAGCACGCGCGCGTTGAATTCAATCCAGGAGAGCTCGCGGTTCAATACGGGGTATTCGCTCATGCTTTCCTCTAGACTATGGTGGGGGCGAGGCCGAAAACATCCTCGAAGAGGTCGCCCTTGTCGGCGAGGGAAAGCCTCTCGAGCGAAAAGTCGAGATTTCGCGTCGATCGTATGATGAATTTATCCCCGCTTTTTTCGAAGGATGCGTCGCTTACCCTGCCCGAGTGATTTCTGTCCAGGGCATCGGCCACGCGCAGTATGGCCGAGAGCTTCATCACAACAATCCTGTCTTCCCTCGGCAGTGAAATGTAGTTCACATGGGTCGGCGCGGGAGGGGTGCGCCTGTGGTATCGCACAACATTGGAGATTATGTTGATGTCGCTTCGGTTGAGCCCGAATATCTCGGAATTCGACACGATATACTCGCCGTGGCGGTGGTGGCCCGAGGAGCGGATGTATGTTCCGATGTCATGGAGAATCGCGGCAGTCTCGAGGAGGAGGCGTTCGTGGCCGTCCATCCCGTGTTCCTTGGCCAGGGCGTCGAATATAGCCAGGCTCATAGTGCCCACGGAACCCGCATGGGCAGCGTCGTAGCGGTAACGTTTTCCGAGGGCGCGGGCTGAGGCGACAATCTGCTGCCGCAGTTCTTCCTCCACGCCGGGATCCAGGCCTCTCACTTCGGCGAGAAGAAGACCTTCCCTGATGGAGACATTGGGAACGACGACGAGCTCCGCACCGGTACGCGCCAGGAAGAGGGATTCTATGGCGAGCCCAGGAGCCAGGCCTTCCGCCTCGGCCCAGGGCAGTTGATAGGCCGCTATGCATTCTTCGATGGAGAGCCTGGATATGGACTGTGCGAAGGTTATGAATTGATTCCGTTCGAGCAGGGAATAAGTTCCATAATCCTTGCCGGATACGCAGTAGGCAGCGAATCGGGCGTCGGCGCCGATGACAATGAATGATTTTATGGACTCCATGGCGATGTCCTCGGCCATGAGGTCGCATGCCGTCTTTATATTGCTCTCGAGATACTCATGGAGATAATTCTTGGAGGCTCCCGCCTCGCGCATCTGCTCGTCGAGCCTAAGGGTTCCAATGTGGAGGCTGTGGCTCGACACCATCTTGCCTCGTCGCAGGATCATCACCTCCGTCGTCCCGCCGCCCACTTCCAGGATCATGGCGTTCGATCGGGAGAGGAGCTTGCGTTCGTCCTGGAGGGCCTGCTGCACTGCCAGGTACATGAGGTGATTTTCCTCGATGTCCTCGACGATCCGGATCTTGAAGCCAGTCTGCAGGGATACCCTGTCGACGAAGGTGTCCCTGTTGGAGGCTTCCCTGAGGGCACTCGTCGCAATCACCTTGGTTTCATCGGGAGAAATCCCATAACCGAGGAGGAGCTCGCGGAATGATGCCAGGACGGCGATGGTTTCGCGGATGGCTTCCCTGCCGATGCTCCCCTGAGTGAATACATCGCGGCCGATCCTCGATGGCTTGCCCGCCCTGTCCAGTACCTTGATGCTCCCCGCGGCCTCAATGGCGGCTACGAGGAGACGGATGCCGGTGGATCCAATCTCTATAGCGGCGACAGGATTGGCTGGAGAGGCAATTTTTGCCTCATCTCCCTTCATCGATGCTGCTCCTCGCGAAACTGATCCGAACATGATAGCACAAATCCGCATCGCGGTGTACACTTTATTCCGCATGAAAACAGGCATCAAGAAAGCGCTTTCTGCCAGTCTCGCTTTACTCCTTCTGTCCTCCCTCGTCGCCTGTTCCTCCAGAATAGGCTGGGGTGTGGTGCTATGGACGGTGAAGGGAACGAGTGCGAAGGCAGGGACGATAGTACCCATCTACCTCAAATCCAATATCACCAGGCAGTATGTCATCGGATTGCCTGACGACCCGAAACGGGGCGCCGCCTCGGAAAAGCTGGAAATACCCCTCTGGCAGCTCGAAGCCTTCAGCTCCAAAAGCGATGCCCGGAAGATGATCGCCCACATGGCCGAAAATATTTCCCTTTATCTGATAGCGGCAAGAGACGGCCTTCCGGTGAGGGAAACCCCATCGAATTCGAATACAATCCGACGCATCTACAGACTCAAGGAAAACGAAATGGTAAAGGTCCTCGGGCGCGTCGAGGGAGAGGCCGTCTACACCGGATCGGAAAAGTTGCCGGGCGATTGGTATTCCGTCCTCACCCTCGACGGCACGAAAGGGTATGTCTTCAGCTACGCGATGCGCATATTCGATGAGAGTACGGGCGAAGAGCCCCAGCAGGTGGCAGCGCAGAGCGATTCCAAAGCCATCGCTGATGTATTCTCCCGAACCTGGCGGCCAGCCTGGTATTCTTCGATGCTGGAAGACGACATGGTCGACCTGGACTATTTTTCTCTTCGTTTCGGTCTTTTTTCCGATGCCATCAACAGACAGATTCGCATCGAGCTTCCCGCCATATCGAAGGTTTTCCAATACTCCTCGATTTCACAGGACAAGGATTGGCTCATCTTCGAATCCACCGATCTCAGGATCAAAAGGGAAGGCTCGGCGAGCATTCTTGCAGCCTGGGGGCCCTCCGTCGGTGCCGAACTGCCCGATGACATGGCAGGGTGGCGTTCAGGCGACAATTTCATGAGGTTTATCGATGTAAAGCAGGACATCCGTGAAGCGATCCGCGCCGAAGAAGCAAGGCAGTCCGCCTCATCGCGCGACTTCTTCTCTTCTTCAGTTGTGCTCGGACCAGGCAGGGAAAGCACGGGGATGCTGGCCTTTTCATCGCCGGCCGCGGGAAGGCTGGAGCTGTGGCCGAGCGGCATGTACGCCTGGAAGGACACGGTATTCCTGCCTGCCGGTTTTCCCCCTTCGGCCGACGACAGTAGACCTGAGCAAAAAGGCAGGGTGAGTTTTGGCTTGCGGCTGTCTGAAGGGCTTTTAAAAGAGTGGCAGGGCGGCTTCACGCTCTATCCCGATTCGGGTGAAATGCGATCGGATTATGCTTATAGGCTTGACCCCGACAAGCTTGTGCTCGTAAAGATTCTCCCTGCAGAGCCCGGACTCGTTGCGGGAGAGATAGACGCCAGGTTCGGCACGGCGATCCTGGAATTCCCGGCCCAATAGTAGGAAATAATGGCTTTTGTACAACTGAGCAATGTCAGCGTGGCCTTTGGCGCCCGGGACCTCATAAAATCGGCAACCCTCACCCTGATGGAGGGCTCCAGGGCTGCCCTGGCCGGACCCAATGGCGCAGGCAAGTCCACCCTCATGAAGATAGCCGTCGGACAGTTCAAGGCCGACTCGGGCGACATCGCCATCACGAAGGGCGCGCGGATAAGCTATCTTCCCCAGACCAATGTCACCCTCGGCCTTGGTTCCGTCCTCGACGAGGCTGAAACCGCCTTCGCCCACATATCGGAGATGCTCCTCACCCAGGAGGAACTAGGGCACAGGCTCCAGGCGAGCAATCTCGACGAAAGGCAGACGGGCAGGCTCCTTGAAGAATTCGACGAGATCGGCCGTGCCGTGGAGTCGAGCGGCTACTTCCGACGAGCCGAGCGCATAGCAGAAGTGCTGCGGGGGCTCGGCTTTGCCGACAAGGATTTTCAGAAAAGGACGAACGAGCTCTCGGGCGGCTGGCAGATGCGGCTCGCCCTTGCCAAAGTCCTCCTCGAGGACCCCGATATCATGCTCCTCGACGAGCCCACCAACTACCTCGACCTCGAGGCGCGCACCTGGCTCGAGGGCTTCCTTCACGACTACCGGGGCGGTGTCCTCCTCGTGTCGCACGACCGCTATTTCCTCGACGTCACTATCGACGAGGTCTACGAGCTCTTCAACGGCAAGCTCTCGCGCTATCCGGGCAGCTACTCGGCTTACGAAGACAAAAGGGCCAAGGAGCTCGAGATGATATTCGAGCTCTGGGAGCGCCAGCAGGAAGAGATCCATAAGATTGAGGATTTTGTGCGGCGCTTCCGCTACAAGGCATCGAAGGCCGCACAGGTGCAGAGCCGCATCAAGATGCTCGAAAAAATTGTCCCCATCGAGATTCCCGAAGGGATGAAGCACATTCACTTCAAATTCCCTTCGGCGCCCCGTTCGGGCAAAATAGCCGTGCGGCTCGAGGATGTCGGGAAATCATATGGGAATCTGCGGGTCATCGACAAGCTTTCGCTCGAGATCGAGCGAGGCCGCAAGATCGCCTTTGTCGGCCCGAACGGGGCGGGCAAATCGACTCTCATGCGTCTCATAGCCGGAACGGACAAAGTCTTCGAGGGTTCAATCACCCTCGGCGCCGGCATAGAGATAGGCTATTTCGCCCAGGATTCCGCCGAAAAAATCTCGTCGAACCGAACTGTCGAGGAAGAGGCCGAAACGGTGTGCCCCACCGAACTCAATCCCAAGCTCAGGAACCTGCTGGGGGCCTTCCTCTTCCGCGGCGACGACGTGGAAAAGCCCGTCTCCGTCCTCTCTGGAGGGGAGCGTTCACGACTCGCCCTCCTCAAGATGCTTCTCCACCCGGCCAATCTCCTCATCCTCGATGAGCCTACCAACCACCTCGACCTGACATCGAAGGACGTCCTCCTCGAGGCCCTCCGCAGTTTTGAAGGCACCGTCCTTTTCGTTTCGCACGACCGCGGCTTCATCGCCGAGCTCGCCGACCTGGTGCTCGAACTCGACGCGGGCAGGACGCCGCGCCTATATTATGGCGATTACGCGTACTACCTGGAGAAAAAAGCCTCGCTGGAAGCCGGTGAGGTCGATATTTCCGCCTTTCCACTCAGTTCTGGTCCCGCATCACCAGCAGCCACCCTCTCGACAGCCTCCTGGGGGGATGAAAAGGCCAGGAAGGCTCGTCAGCGCAAGCTCAAAAAGCGGGAAGAGGAAATTGTGGCGAAGCTCGAATCAGTGGCGGCGGGCAAGCGGGCTCTGGAAAACGACATGGCTATGCCCTCCAA
>PGXP01000112.1 GCA_002839205.1 Spirochaetae bacterium HGW-Spirochaetae-9 | reverse complement strand
GATCGATCACAGCAGGTATTGCTTATAGGATGAGTAAAACTGTATTCCATGACTTGCCCGCCTTGGCGGGCTTGTAGGATGGCCTACTGGGCAAATCAGCCCCTACAAGTTGAAGTACCATGTAGGCTACATAGCCTGATATTCTATAAATGGCTTGAGAACCAACCCTATCCCGCTATTTTATAAGTATTAATATATGGATCTTATGGTATGCCATAGGCACAGGTAGCCGTAAGGACGCCATCAGTACTCTCCATGAACCAGGCTTCTACGGCATTTTTTTCCTCTCGGGAAAGCCCGGCGTGGTAGAACTTGGCATCGAGGCCCGTGTTTTCCCTTATGATTCCGCAGACCTCTCTCACCCCATTTCTCGATTGGTCGAAGACGATGAGAGGTTTGGGTTTTTCGGTGACAAGCCGCAGCAGAGTGTGCGCGGGGCATAGTGTTGGTTCGATCGAGTAACGGATGTTCGGCTTGTCGATATCAGCAGTCACGAGCGAAAATGCCTCGGTGCCGAAAATGTAGCGGGCGATGGCTTTCGCCACCGTAGGGCTGGCTGTCGCCGTGAAGGCGCTCACAACCTTGGGCTGGATCGCCTCAATGCATGCGCTCAATTCCAGGTAGGAAGGCCTGAAGGTTTCGCCCCATTCGCTGACGCAGTGCGCCTCGTCGATTGCAAGGTGGAATATCTTCACTTCGGCAAGGAAACTCCTGAGCCGAGGGGTCGCTAGGCATTCGGGATTGGTGATGATAATCCTGGCTTTGCCGCTGCGCACTGCTTGCTGCTGCAGCCTCCTTTCCTCGTCCTCCATTCCTCCCCGAAAGACGGCGCAAGGTATGCCGCGCTTTTCAAGGCTTCGCTCCTGATCGTTCATCAAGGCGAGAAGGGGATAGACGACAACGCTTGGTCCTGGGGCGAGGAGGGCAGGCAGCTGGAAGCAAAGGCTTTTTCCAAATCCTGTGGGAAAAAGGACGAGCTGGCGTAGCTTCTCTCCCGAATCCATGCCGTCAAGAATGTTTGCAATCGCCATTCGCTGGAGGGGAAAGAGATAGTCGATGCCAAACTGGCTATGGGCGAGGCTGGCGACGGGATCGTTTTCTGCAGGCTCGTCTTCGGTCTGATCCATCGGGTTCAGGAGTCTTTCCATGTACAGCGAACGTGAAGGAAGCCTGCCTGCGCTTCAGATGCCGGGGTCCTGTACGCCTTTCCTGGGACAAATCCCTTCGAGAGGGCAGGAATCGACCTTCTTGAGGCAGGTTGGCGTCCTGGCCGTGCAGAGGTACTTGCCGTGCCGGTTGAGGGCGTGGGAGAAGGCGGTATGGCATTCCTCTGCCAAGGTAGCCCTCAGGCAGTTCTCGATCGCGGTTGGATCCTTTTTGGGATACAAACCCAGCCTGAAAATGACGCGCATCACATGGGTGTCAACGATAATACCTGGGCTTCCAAAGCATGCCGATGCCACGAGATTGGCCGTCTTCCTTCCCACCCCGGGGAGACTTGTCAGCGATTCCATGCTCCAGGGAACTATTCCTGCGAATTCCCGCTGCAGAATCTGTGCTGTCGCCACGAGGTGCTTGGCCTTCGTATGGAAAAAGCCCACTGAATGAATCAGGGTTTCCACGTCCCGAACATCTGCCTCCGCCATTGCTTCGACATCGGGATATCTGGCGAAAAGAGCCGGTGTAACTCCATTCACCTGTTCATCGGTCGTCTGGGCGCTGAGCATGACGGCACAGAGCAGTTCGAAGCAATTCGAAGAGCTGAGAAGCGGCTTGGCATCAGGCCACAGGGGAAGAAGTATCTCTTTGACGAGGGCTATGCGTTCCGCCATCGTACTTTCTTGCCCACGAATCGACTGCGACATGCTGCAAGTATTCCATGGCGATGCGAGGCAGGTAAAGCCCGAAGATAATGGTGTATAGTGCTCCAAAACTTGACCTGACCGAGGGGATGCTATAGGATGAGCCCGATCCCCAGGAGGGGACCCTATGAACCCGAAATCCCTTAGAGGGCGTTCCCTTCTCACCTGGATCAATTTTACCCCCAGGGAGATCCGCGGCTTTCTCGAACTCACGAAAAAGGCGAAGGCAGATTCGCGAAAATTCGCCGTTCATCAGCGCTTCAAGGGCAAATCGCTCGCTCTCGTCCTCGAAAAGCCTTCCTTGCGAACGAGGACGGCTTTCGAAACCGCCTTCGGCGAAGAGGGTGGTCATTCTGTCTGCATTTCAATGCATGCTCCCGAGCGAGAGGGCAATGAACCCCTCGAGGATGTTGCCCGTTCCCTGGGCAGGATGTTCAGCGCCATCGCAGTCCTCGGTTCAAGGCAGGAGAACGTCGAAGCCTTCGCCAAGTATTCAGGCCTGCCCGTGTATAATGGGCTCACAAATCTCTTCCACCCAACACAGGTCCTCGCCGACTACTTTACGCTTGAAGAGGAGTTCGGCTCTCTGACGGGCAGAAAACTGGTCTATGTCGGTGATGGTCGCAATACCATAGCCAGATCCCTCATGGTGATCTGTTCGAAGATGGGGGCCGATCTTACGATCGCCGCACCCAGAGCCCTCTGGCCTGATCCCGATCTCAAGGATATGTGCCGTACCTTCGCCAGTGAATCGGGCTCTGTTTTCGAAGTAACCGACAATCAGGAAGAAGGAGTAAGAGGGGCCTCAGCCATCTATGCGGGCACGAGTGCTTTCCCGAGCGAGGCATCGCTGGAAAAGCAGGACAACGAACTCCTGATCCCCTATCTGGTTGATGCAGGACTCATGACCGCTACAGGCAATCCGCGATGTATCTTCCTTCATTGCCTTCCAGCCCTGAAGGGCAGAGCAGTAGCTTTCGATGTCTTCGAAGGAAAGCATTCCCGCGTTTTTGAGCAGGTTGAGAACCAGAAGCACGCCATCAAGGCGATAATGTTGGCTACGTTATGAAAAGCCATTTCGGCAGAAAGGATTTAACTCCATGAAAAAAGTCCCGCAGGGGATTGTCTGGTTTATTGAGAACCACGATTGCTTCTATGTTCTGGGCCACAGGGAGCCTGACGGCGACTGCATCGGTTCACAGCTCGCCCTGGCATCGTTCCTGAAATCCATAGGCAAGCGTGTCCATATCCTCTCCTCCGGCCCCTTTGCCCGCTCGGAAATCCTTCAGTACGAAAGCAGATTCAGGAATGCGGCACCGCCCGAGCGGGACTATGAGAGGACGGCTGCCCTCGTCCTCGACTGCTCCTCAATGTCACGCATCGGTTCGATAAGCGAAAGCATGCCTAAAGTACCTATAGCCTTCATCGACCACCATGCTTCGGGCGAGACTCCAGGCGAATCGGATTATCTCGACCATACGGCGCCGGCCGTCACTGCTATGGTTTTCCTGCTCATGGAAGCCATGGAGCATGTGGTTTCAAAGGAAGAGGCTGACCTCCTCTTCTTCGGTCTTTGTACCGATACGGGATTCTTTCGCCATCTCGACGAGAGGGGCAGCGCTACCTTTGAAGTGGCTGCCCGACTGCTCCGCTGCGGCGCATCACCCAAGCGCAGCTTTATGGAGATAAATGGCGGCAAGACACTCAATTCCAAGAAGCTTCTCGGCGAAATGCTGCTGCGTATTGAACCACACTACGAAGGGCGCCTCCTCGTGTCGTGGGTGAACCTCGACGACCAGCAGCGCTATGGCCTGGCCAGCAGGGATTCTGATCTCCTCTACCAGCAGATGATGAGCGTCGCCTCCTGCGAAGCCTGCTTTGTGGTGAAACAGGAGGCTGAAAAGCAGTGCACGGTTGGATTCCGTTCCAAGGAGCGGATCAACGTTGCCGAAATCGCCGCGCTTTTTGGCGGTGGCGGGCATAGACTCGCCTCCGGTCTATCCATTCAAGGCACCGTGGAATCGGTGACAAACAGACTCATTGATGCCTTCGGGCCTGCTTTCGATACACTGAGTAAGGAACCTTAGCAGGCGCAGGATCATCCTGCCTTCCAGAAAGGATGTCTTCGCTGATACGAAGGCCTTTTGTAACTGAATGCAACGCCTCCCCTTCATTAAAGGAAGCCAGCCATCGACTTGTGAGGATTCAGAGATTTTTAAAATAATAGTATATATATATTGTATCGTTAATTAATCAGCACTTTGTTTTCGGATTTTTTAAAACCCGCCTTTTGGCATTCTTCCTGCAATGTAGCAGCAAAGGAGGCTCGCCAATGGCTGGAGACATGGAGCTCAATCCTCTTCCGATGGAATGGGGAAAGCAGAATCTCAGCGCCTTCATGGAGGAGCTGAATGCGGCTGAATCCCTTGTCATGATCGCCATCGTATGGAAGGTATTCTCGCGCCCGCGGCGTTTCGGCTTCGAATCGGGCGATGAAGCTGCAGAAGCCTTCCTTCATTATTCCAATCGGCTTAAAACCATCATCCAACGGAGTGAAGAAATCACTGGATGCAAGGACGCCTATCTGGACACTTGTCTGCGATTTCTTGCCAAGTCAGTTCAACGTTCACGACGAAAAAAGGAATTGAAAGACACCATCCTTGAAATTGCCGATGAGACAGGCGAACCCCACGTTTCTGAAGCCGAAACCTGTCGGTATCCCTTCGATGAAACGGAGGAGAATCGTCAGTTTATCGGGAATATCGCCCCTGGCTTCTTTTTGGAAAGGATGGCAGCCAAGGAAAAGCGACTGCTTTACCTCGTCCTGAAGTGTGCTTGGGAGGTAGATGACGTGATGGCGTTAAAAGTTGCTCGTCGCATCGGTGTTCCCCTGCTCTGGCTTGGCGCACTTCTCCACAGGGCTACATCAACCTTGGAGGCTTCCCGTCTTTATCTGAATCGTTTGAACGAAAACATTAACACCCAGTGGCTGCGGCTCAGAGTGCTCGAAGCTGAACTCCGTGGCGAGCCTGTGTATGGTGAGCGCAGCAAAATGCTTCTTCAGAAAGTTCAGCGCTGCCGGAGCCGCTACGAGACGCTCATGTCCAGAAGGTCAAAGTTCCGGCTTCTCGTGTCCAACAGGGCCATAGCCGAACTGCTTCATATCCCCAAGGGTTCCGTCGACTCCGGCATTTTTTACCTTAAGAACAGTTTCGAGGATGGGGGATTCCCCGAAAAGGTTGCTTGAAGCTTGTCACAGCCCAGAGTATCCTCACCGCATGGATATTCTCGTCGCAACCTTCAACCTGCATAAAGTTCAGGAACTTGTGCCCCTCTTCCCCGGGCACAGACTCTTCAGTCCTCTGGATCTGGGTTATCCCGAAATGGAGATAGAGGAAGACGGCTCAAATTACTTTGAAAATGCACTTATTAAAGCGAAAGTCTTGTACAAGCTGGCGGGCATGACTACCCTGGCCGATGATTCCGGCTTGTCATTGGAGGCCCTCGGTGGAGGACCAGGCATTCATTCATCGCGTTATGGCTCAATGGATGGGCATGTGAAGCTTTCATCAGGCGAGCGCAATGCCCTCCTCCTGGCTGAAATGAAGGGCGTCGAGGAGAGGGCATGCGCCTTCTACTGTTGCCTTGTTCTCCTGCATGGCGCCGACCGATTTATCAGCGTGCAGGAAACCTGCCCAGGAGTCCTCGCTGAGGTTCCTCGCGGATCAGGGGGCTTCGGGTATGATCCGCTGGTCTGCCTGCCTGAACTGGGGAAAACCGTCGCCGAACTTTCTCCCGAAGAAAAGAACATTGTATCTCACAGGGGCAGGGCGGCCCGCCTTATGAATTCCATTATCGCCGCCGTTATGAAGTGAGATAGTCTCAAGAAACCTGCTATTGGAAAAAATTAGGGCTGACTACTGTATCCCAGCAGCCAGCCCTGACAAGCGATAGATCGAGGCTTATTTCGTTTCGGTGGATTTGATTCCATACTTGCGGTTGAAGCGCTCGATGCGTCCCGCGGTGTCGACGAGTTTCTGTTTTCCGGTAAAGAAGGGGTGGCAGGCGGAACAAATTTCCACCTGAAGGCTCTTTACCGTCGAACGGGTCTCGA
>PGXP01000111.1 GCA_002839205.1 Spirochaetae bacterium HGW-Spirochaetae-9 | reverse complement strand
TCGTCTTGCCCAGGCCTGGCGGACCCATGAGGAAGAGGTGGTCGAGAGGCTCGGTCCGCTCGCGGGCAGCCTGGATGAAAATGGAGAGATTTTCCTTGATCCGCGCCTGCCCCTGGAACTCCGAGAGCACGTGAGGACGCAAAGATGCTTCGCGTTCATCCTCCGCGGGGTTGAAATATGGGTCCATGGTGCCAATTCTTTCTTCGGCATCGGGGCTTGCAGCTGCGGCTCGCTTCATTTTGAGCCTCCCGCCGAGAGGTCAAGGAGGGCGCGCCTGAAGAGTTCGCGTTCGCCATCGACCCCAGTTGGGAGATCGGCAGCGAGCTTCCTCACCGCGGTTTCTGTGGCCTTCCTGTCGAAGCCCATGTCAGCCAGGGCGGCGACAACGTCGCTCCATGGCGATGATGGGGCAGGTGGATTGCCCTCAGCGTCGAGTTCGACGAGCCTGCCCTTGAGGGCGAGCACCATTTTTTGGGCCATTTTGGGGCCTACGCCCGACACCTTCTGGAGGGCGGCGAGATTGCTGGTTTCCAGCGCCACCGAGAGGTCGGCGGGAGATATGCCTGACAGAATCTTGATGGCCTGCTTGGGTCCGATGCCCTCCACCTTCATCAGGTCGAGGAATACTGCCCTCTCGTGTTCGGAAGGAAAACCGAAAAGCCTCATCCCGTCCTCGTAATGATGAAGCCAGGTGAAGACCTCAACCTGCTCGCCGGAGGGTCCGAAGAGGCCGGCTGCCCTGGAAGGGACGGAGATGTCCCACTCGATGCCGCCGGTGAGGACGAATATCGACGTGGCCGTGCGGCCTGAAAGCGTACCGAGTATTCTGTTGAACATTGAAAAGAGTATAGCAGGTATCGCGATTCACGCGCCAGAGGAAAGAATGCCTGCAGGACCTTCAAAATTGAGACGGCAGATTGCGGCAGCAAGAGCATCGGCGGCATGGTCGGGCTTGGGGATGGCGCTCAAGCCAAGGAGGAGACGCACCATCTCCTGCACCTGGAGCTTGTCGGCTCGCGCGCTGCCCGTCACCGCCTTCTTGATGGCGTTCGGTGAGAATTCGGCAAGAGGGACTCCCGCCTGAGTGAAGGCGAGCTTTATCACGCCGCGCGCCTCGGCTACCGGCAGGGCAGAACTGACGTTACGAAAGAAAAAAAGATCTTCCATGCCGCCGATCGATGGCCTGTATTGCTTTATCAAAGCGCTGATTTCGGAAAAAATCACGGCAAGACGGAGTTCTGAGGGCTCTTTGGAGGAGGTTGTGATGCATCCATGGGCCAGATACTTCATCTGGCCGCCCTGGTCAACGATCAGGCCATAGCCCAGGGAAGCGAGGCCGGGATCTATGCCGATGATCACCCGCTCGGGGCGGAGTGGCGCCGACATCGTTTTCCCGGCCAGGGTCATGGCTTATTCTTCTTCGCTGTCGGGAAGTTCCATATTGTGATAGACGTTCTGGACATCCTCGTTTTCCTCAAGCCTGTCGATGATCTTCCGTACCTTGCCGGCCGTATCGGGATCGAGATCCATGTAGATATCGGGAATCATCGAAACTTCGGCGCCGAGGGTGGCGAAATTCTTGGCATTCATGGCGGTGAGCACGTCTTCAAAGCTCGCCGGATCGGTATAGACGACGACGGTGCCTTCTTCGCTGATGACATCGTCGGCACCTGCGTCGATGGCTGCTTCCATGATCTGGTCTTCGGTGTAGACTTCGCCGTCGTAGCTCAGGACGCCTCTGCGCTTGAAAAGGCGCGAGACGGAGCCCGTGGTTCCGAGATTTGCGCCCGAACGGGTCAGAAGGTTGCGGATTTCTGCCGCGGCGCGGTTCTTGTTGTCGGTGAGAACTTCGATGAGGAGGGCTCCGCCGCCGGGAGCATAGGCCTCATAGGTGAGCTCCTCGTAGGTGCTGCCTTCGAGTTCGCCCGTGCCTTTCTTGATGGCGCGGTCGATATTGTCCTTAGGCATGTTCGCGGCCCTGGCCTTGAGGATCGAGGTGCGCAGGCGAGGATTCATGTCCGGATCGCCGCCGCCCATCCTCGCCGCGATGGAAATTTCCTTTATGAACTTTGTGAAAGCTTGACCGCGCTTGGCGTCGGCCAGCCCCTTCTTGTGCTTAATGGTCGCCCATTTACTATGACCGGACATAGGATCTCCTTGTTACCAAACCAGCAAATAACGCAAAACAGTAGCATAGCGATGAAACCGCTGTCAACTATACCTTAAGTCTGACAATCGTCTTGCCATAGCCTCCCTCTTCCGGTCTGGCGAAATGATAATCCTCCACGACAGGGCTGGATCTGAGGTAGTCGTGAATTCCCTTGCCCAGCACACCCTCCCCTGTGCCATGGATAATGGAAAAAAGGCTCAAGCCCTGCAGGCTGGCCAGATCGATCTGCCGCTCCACAGCGGCGAGGGCTTCGGCGAGCCTGAAACCGCGCAGGTTGAGTTCAAAACTGGCGCGCGCCAGGTTTTCATCGCTTCCCCGCGCAAGTTCCACGTCGTAGAGTGGCCTGTCTAACTTCGTCGCAGAAACGGGAAGAAGATCGGCCGTGGAGGCCTTGAGTCGAACCGATCCGATTTCGATGATCCACGTATTGTTCGAAGCCTTCCTGATGAGTCGAGCGCGTTTGCGCTGTGTTCCGTACACTACTTCGGCGCCTTCGACCAGGGCTGGCCTTGCGCCTTTTTCCGCCAGTACTTCCCGAAGATCGGTCGCTTCGACAGGATTTCCTGCATTGAAATCTGCTCGGGCTTCAAGCTCTTCACTTTCAAGAATGCTATATTGACGCTCCACAGAGTCGGAGAGATCGGCAAGGAATTTCTTGACATCCTTGGTCTTGTCACTGCTCGCTCCCGACTCCCGCACTTCGCGTACCAAATTTTCGAGGGTTTTTCGGCTCTCGCCAAGCAGGATTTTCAGTTCGCCGAGGCCGTGGCGGCGCAGTTCCACCTCGCGCTGACGTACCCGCAGGACGGCGAGATCGGCCTTGCGCTGGTCTTCCGTGGCGGACTTCAGTCGCTTTTTCTGCTCGCGCTCAAGCACCTCCAACTCCCTGTGCTTTTCGTTGAGGCCGCGGATGAGTTCGCCGATATCCGTACGCTCGTCGCTGAGGTACCTGCGCGCTCTTGCTACGATTTCCTCCACAAGCCCTGTTTGAGCCGCAATCTCGAGGGCGCGGCTTTCGCCAGGTATGCCCATCACGATCCGATACGTGGGCGCGAGGAGGGTCGAGTCGAATTCCATGGAAGCGTTCAGGCAGCCAGTGCGCGTGTATCCATAATTCTTCAGTATGCCGTGATGGGTTGTGGCCATAGTGAGGCAACCCCTCTCGATGAAGAAATCGAGGAGGCCCATGGCGATGGCGCAGCCTTCTTCGGGGTCGGTGCCCGCTCCCAATTCGTCGAGGAGAACGAGGCTCGCTTTCGTCGCGTGCTTCACGATCTCGGCCATCACCCTCATGTGTCCCGAAAAAGTGGAAAGAGACTGGTCGATGGACTGTTCATCGCCAATATCGGCCAGGACTGCGTCGAAGACAGGCAGTTTCGTCCCCAGAGCCACGGGAAGCCCCATGCCGAACTGGTGCATGAGGGCGAAGAGGCCGATAGTCTTCAGCGTTACGGTTTTTCCGCCCGTGTTTGGCCCGGTGACGATGAGGGTACGCGCCGACTCGGGCATATCGACATCGATGGGAACGGCCTTTTTCCCCAGGAGGGGATGCCGGGCGCGCCAGATCGTGTACCCGGAATCGCGGATTTCCGGAAGAATCAATTCCTCGCGCCGTATCTGGACAGCTCTCGCAAGGCGCTGATCGAGAAAAGCGAGCGAAACCCTGGCATCAGTAACGGCAAACCTGTCCTTCCGGAGTTCAGCCGTCAGGTCCTTGAGTATCCTGAATATTTCAGCCCTGAGCTTCGCTTCGAGTTGCACGAGATCGTTGTTTTTCTCGACGAGGGCCGCAGGCTCGATAAAAACAGTCTGCCCCGTGGACGAGACTTCGTGCACGATACCCTTCACCCTTCCGCGGAAATTCGCGCGCACCGCGAGGACGGTGCGGCCATCGCGCTGGGTCGGTTCCCCTGACTGAAGCGCCAGCCGCAGGTCGGGGTCGTTCCTGTAGGAATCGGCTATCGTCAGAAGCTCTCTGTTGGCGCGGGTTATGGCGTCTCGAATGCGCTTTAATTCGGGCAGATCGCGCATTTCGCCGTCGGGCGTCACTACTTCAAATATGCTTTTGTATACATGCTGAAGCTTAGGCGCTTCTTCGATGAGGTTGAAGGCTTCGGGGAGAGCCCAATTCTGAGCCAGGACCCCAGGATCGAAGTCGCCCTCATGCTCGGCCGCCTCAGCCTGGGGTTCCTGTTCGCGTTTTGAAGCGGCAAATCGCGCCTTGGAGAGGAAAAGAACCAGCTTGTCAAATTCCCTGGCCCAGATTCCAAGCGCAAACAGCTCCTCGAGTTCAAGGGTGAAGCCAGCGGCGCCAAGATGCTTCAAAGGCATTTCGATGAGGGGGAAGGAAAAACCGGGAAGCTCGACCGAGTCGAGATACTCCACAAGGACAGAAAGCTCACGCTTGAAGCGCTCAAGAGCCTGTCTGTCGTCGATGGGAAAGGATGAACGCAGGAGTTCCCCTCCCTCCCATGAAAGGCAATACTCGGCAGTACGCTCACGCATCCTGAAGAAATCGAGAAGCTTCAGGCTGTGCTCATTATTCAGGAACATGGATGAATACTAGAAGAGTTCGTCGTGTTCGTCGAGGTCGGCAGAGCCCGATCCTCTAATTTTGCTGCGTATCCTGCCCGAGAATCCCCTCTCCTTTCTGCCCGGATCGCGCACACCTGATTTTTTCCAGGCGACAGGCTGCACAAGCTCTTCCCTTATACGGAGATAACTCTCGTAGCGGTCGGGGTGGATTGAAGACTCCTCCACCCCTTCGACAACAGCGCAGCCCTCCTCGTCGGTGTGGGTGCATCGCGATCCAAAGGCGCAGTCTACAATGAGGGGCAGCATTTCCGGGAAGCAGGAAGCGAGATCTTCGGCAGGAAGACTCCGCAGGGCAAGTCTCCGTATACCAGGTGTATCGACAATTCGCATATCCCCATCCGCGATGATCATCTCAGCCATGGTTGTGGTATGCTTGCCTCTATTGTATTTTTCCGATACTTCTCCGGTTCTGCGCCCGATTCCCGGTATGAGAGCATTGAGAAGGCTCGATTTTCCCACTCCCGATTGTCCGCCGAAAACGCTCAAACTTCCTGCCAGCAAGCCCTGAAGCTGGGCTATGCCCTCCCCTGTCTTCGCTGAGGCATGGATGACGGTGTAGCCAATGTCACGGTAATTCTCCAGGCGTTCCCGAACGTCTTCAGGCAGACAGAGATCGATCTTGTTGAGGACGATGACAAAGGGAACCCGAGCCCAACCGGCCATCACGGCCAGCCGGTCGATAAAACGGGGACGGAACGGTGGAAGCAGCGGTGACGTAATGCAGAATACTCTGTCGATATTGGCGGCAATCGCCTGTTCCGACCTCCCCTTTTCGTTGTATCGACCGAAGGTATTCTTCCTTTCGTGCAATTTCGACACAAGCCCCTGATCCATATCGGTGGGGATGATATCCACGGTGTCGCCGACGGCAAGACCATTGTACTGCCCATGGAGGGTTTTTATTCTTTTTCCTTTGATGGTACAAAGACGCACCGCTCCATCATCGCAGAGCACCCTTGCCGTGTTGTTTGTCGAAAAAAGCACTATGCCTGTCATGATTGAGCCTTTTTCATGCTACAGGAGTTCCGGCGGCAGAAGATCGAAACGCTTGGCCCATTGCGCATAGGCGGGATCGAAGGGCGGCTCGCTCGTGAGCATGAAACGGCCTTTTTCGTCCGGAGATTTCATCGTTTCATCACTCTTATCCAGTATGTCGACAATCTGGGCCAGCCGCCTGGCCACGCCGGTTCGGGAATCGACAATTTCAAAGTCA
>PGXP01000389.1 GCA_002839205.1 Spirochaetae bacterium HGW-Spirochaetae-9 | reverse complement strand
CCAGTCCCTCGCACTGTTCCCAATCGCGCTTTTAGTGAACAGGGTGATCGACAAGGCACTGCCGGGGCGTGATTTTTCGGCGCTGCTAGGGGCGATCGCCGCGATCTGTGCGCTGGCGCTCGCGGGCGGCGGCCTGCAGCTTGCCAATCGGCGCATATCGATCGACGCGATAAAGGCGGCGATCGCCCACCTGCGCACGCGGCTCATCAAGGCGCAGCTCCAGGGCTCCCGGAAATATTACAGCGAGGAGGACCTCGACATCCTCCATTCACGCATCGTTCAGGATACTTTCCGCGTCGATTCCATGGCGGGAGCCCTGCTCGTGTCGACGATACCGGGAACCCTGATCAGCATCGGACTCTTCTTCGTTCTCTTGAGCCTGAATCTCACCCTGAGCCTCGTCTGCGTCGCCATGGCCCCCTTCTTCGCCGCTGGCGTGCTCATAATGAGCAAGCGGCTCAAGGCTCTCATCAAAGCCTTTCACCTCGACTTCTCCCGCTACAGCAAAGGGGTGAAGTTCGTGCTGGGAAGCAACGAGCTGATCAAGATTTCGACCGCCGAATCCTTCGAAAACAAGCGGCAGGGCGATACGATCGAAAACCTCAAGGCCTCGCATTCCGCGGCGCTCTGGTTCTCGGCGATCATGCGCGTGAGCCAGCAGCAGCTGCTGATGCTGAGCGGAGCCTTCATACTGCTCGCGGGCGGGTATTTCGTCATCGAGGGCAGACTTTCCCTGGGCGAGCTCATCGCTTTCTACGCCGCTCTGGGCATGCTCAACGGCAACGCCCGCGCCGTCATAGAGTCCGTGCCCACCATCGTGGAGGGCTTCGAATCCCTGCGCGTCCTGCGCGGCATTCTGGATGATGCACGGGGCGAGGATGGCAACAGCGGCGCCAAGGGCAGCGCAAAAGGGGCGCTCGCCGGCCAAGGGCAGCGCAAAAGGGGCGCTCGCCGACCATAAAATCACCGAAACCATCGTCTTCGAAAAAGTATCCTTTAGGTACAACGATGCAGCCCTTCTGGACGGCGTTGACCTTTCCATCCACATCGACCGGAACGAGATCGTGAACATCCACGGCCTTTCCGGTTCGGGCAAGAGCACCCTCATGTACCTTCTCCTCGGCTTCTACAAGCCCGAGTCAGGCCGGATCCTCGTAGATGGAATCGACCTTGCCGAGCTCTCGATGCCCGCTTGGCGACGCCAGATCGGCGTGGTGCTGCAGGATTCCCTCGTCTTCGCCGGGACGATCCGCGAGAACATCGCCTATGGTCTGGAATCCTATGATGAAGCCGACCTCAGGGCAGCCTGCGCCGACGCGATGGTGCTCGACGAGATCCTGAACTTCGAAAAGGGCTTCGACACGATGGTGGGCGAGGGCGGCATGGCCCTCTCAGGCGGCCAGCGTCAGCGCCTGGCGATCGCGCGGGCCATGACGCTCTCTCCGGAGGTGCTCATCGCCGACGAGCCCACCGCGGCCCTGGATCTCTCGGTGCAGGGTCAGATCCTGTCGCTGCTCCTGGACCTGCACGAGCGGACGGGACTGACGCTCGTGTTCATCTCCCACGAT
>PGXP01000110.1 GCA_002839205.1 Spirochaetae bacterium HGW-Spirochaetae-9 | reverse complement strand
CCACCGAGAAGCCCTTCCCTGCGTATGCCCGGCGAAAGCCTTTCAACGGTATCGGGTCCCACCCAGCCTATGTCGAGACCGGCTTCCTTCTGTATCTTGAGGAGGTTGAGGAAGGATGCCTTCGTCGCCTCATCGTATGCCACATAGAGATAACCACCCTTGTGCCACTCGATGTCGAACCCGTGTTCTTCCTTCATGGTCGACACGATCTTCAGGGATTCGAGGCATATCCGTATCTTGGCGGGGTCGGAGTGGGTTGCCCTGAGGCCGCCTATGGCCGCCCTGTTCTGGCCGCGGCCCCAGGAGGCCTCCTCATCGATGACGGCTACCTTGAACCCGCGAATCCCCAGCTGCCAGGCGAGGGGAACGCCGATAGAGCCAGCGCCAGCAATCACCACATCATAGGTCTTCATGGCGCCCCCCTGGATCCGGCATCCTTGCCACCGAGCCGCAAAAGACCTTCATTGACGATTTCGCCCATGGGCACTTCCATAAAGAGGGGCCTCAGGGAACCCGGCTCCACTTCGGCCAGGTTGACGCCGGCAAGCTTGAAAGCCCTTCCTACAAGCTGTGAGCAGGTTTTCGCTCCGCAGGCTCCCATGCCCACCCTCAGCGTCTTCAGCTGGTTGATGTCGCGGACATTGTTGTCTTTTATGTATTGAATGAGTTCACCCAAGGTCACGCGCTCGCAGCGGCAGACATAGGCGTCAAGGTCAAGGCAACCCGACTCGTCGACAGCTCTGCCTTCGGATACTTCGGGACCCTGCACCCTTATTCCGGCAATGCTCGAGGCGTTGCGAAGGGAAGTCCTGAAGGTGAGGAGCCAGGTGTTCTTCTTCGCATTCCGCTTGTGCGACACCACAGGGGCGCTTTCGAGGAAAGCCCCTTCCTGGCCGACGAGATCCATCATCGTTCCGTCGGGGAAGTCGGCGGCGAATTCCCATGGCAGGACGACCTCGGCGGAGTCATCGGCCACTCTTCGTATGAGGCTGACGGCTAGGCCTGGGCAGATCGACACGCAGGAAAGACATCCAATGCATTTCGTTCCGTCAAAATAGGGCAGGTCGAGAAGGTTGTGGCGAAGCGGTCTCAACTTGATCGCCGAGGTCGGGCAGACCGTCGTGCAGGGATTGCAGGGGATCTCCTCTGAACAGAAGAAGACGGGGCTCCATTTGGCCTCGGGAAGAACCGGGCTTCTCGAGAACACGTCGCCGGGCCGTGATTTCAGAACATCGCGCTTGGGAATCCAGGTAGGATCGATTTCAATGCGCTTGCCAAGCATCCTGGCCAGGCTGAATGCCGCTATCCTGCCGCCGAACATTGCGCTCGAGGCTTCGGCTATCTCCTCGGCATCGCCGGCGGCCACGGCGAGGATGCCGTAGCTTTGGGCCTGCCTCAGGAATTCATCGCAGGATGCGAGGCCCGTCGCGATGAGGACGGTGTCCACCTCGTGGAGGATCGTTGTACCTGGAATCGGCCTGAAATTGTCATCAACCTTGGAGACGAAGGCTTTTGTCACTCTGCCCTCGCCTGAACTGTCGCTCTCGGCTCTCAGGATCGTCGTATTCAGGTGAATGGGCACGCCCATCCTTCGTATCTTGTCGGCATGGACCTTGTAACCGGTGATCCTTCCCGCCACCTCGACGATGCCCGCTACCTGTATGCCCGCCTGTAGGGCGTGGTAGGCGGCGATGAGGCCGACGTTGCCCGAACCGACGATGAGGAGCTTTTTCGATGCCGCGACAAGGTCGCGGTTGACGAGGGTCTGGAAGGCGCCGGCTCCATAGACGCCGGGCAGGTCGTTGCCGGGGAAGAGAATGCTCTTTTCACGGGCGCCTGCAGCCACAACAATAGCCGTGAACTCCACAATGAGAAATGAGGAATAGTCCTTATAGATTCCCGCCTTCCTGTCCTTGAATATGGAGACAACTGGAGCGTTGCGAAGAACGGTGACATTGGGAAGCTTGCCCAGTTTTTCTTCGAGCTTTCCGGCAATATCGATGCCGCGGACGCCGGCATAGCAGTCCTCCTCGGATCCAAAGAACTTGTGGGTCTGCAGCACAAGCTTGCCGCCCAGCTTTTCCTTGTCATCGGCCACGACGACCTGGAAACCCAATTTTCCGAGCTCGTAGGCAGCGGAAAGCCCGGAGGGACCACCGCCGACGACAAGGATATCGGTGCGTATGGTGCGGCGTTCAGCCTGTTTCAAAGGATCGTTCAACTCTGGCAGAATGGGAAGGCCAACAAGAGTACGCACATCCATACCATCCACGAGAGGGGTGACGCAGGATTTGCGCGGGATACCATCGATGAGAACGGTGCACTGGGAACACTGACCGTTGGCGCAGAAAAGACCTTGAGGCGCACCATCCTTATAATGCTTCGAAAAACAGGCGACACCGAGAGCTACGAGGGAGGAGGCTACAGGCTCTCCAGCATATCCGACCACCGGTTTTCCGTCAAAAAAAAATCCTGCTTCCTTCCTCCCCTCGGGGATGGGAAGCACGGGGTGCGTTGTTATCCTGGGCATTATTCTCCTCGCGATGCAAAGAAAAATACGATAACGCAGGCTATAACCACATCGAAAGACTGTCAAGGAAAAGTTGGCGATTTCAACTTGCGCGTTATAAATCCCTACTATACGATGTCTCAGGAGGCACACCTATGTCACATTCGAGAAAATACGGCCGAGGGCTCATGATCGCCGCATCTCTGGCGGCGACCTTATTGCTCATTCTGGCTGGTTGTGGAGGATCGGCCGGGGGCAAGACCATCAAGATCGCCCTTCAGGCACCCATCACGGGCGATTACGCCTACGAAGGCCAGATGGCCAAGCAGTCGGTGGAAGTGGCCGCCGAGCTCATAAACAAGGCAGGCGGCGTCCTTGGAAAGCAGATTGAAATCGTCATCGTCGACGACGGATCAAATCCCAAGGATTCGGCCCTCGCCGCGCAGAAAGCTGTCTCGCAGAAAGTTGTCGCCGTCATCGGCAGCTACGGATCTTCGGTCACCGAACCGGCCGCCGATATCTATGAAAAAAACAAGATCGTATCCGTGGCCTATGGCGCCACAGCCCTCAGGCTGACGATGGACAAGGAAAGGCAGTTCTTTTTCAGAACCTGCGGCCGCGACGATGCACAGGGGCTGTTCTTCGGCAAGTATGCCGTGGAAACCCTGGGCGCCAAGCGCATCGCCATAATGCACGACAATTCGACTTTCGCCAAAGGCGTGGCCGACGAGGCTGAAAAAGCTCTCGCTCCCTATATCGCCGAAGGCAAGACAGAGATCGTCTACTTCGACGCCATTACGCCCAAGGAAAAAGACTTCTCCTCTGTCGTGACGAAACTGCGCGAGACAAAACCCGATGTCTGGTATTTTACCGGCTATTATCCCGAGGCCGGACTCCTCATCCGACAGGCGCGCGACGCTGGACTCAACTGCCCCTTCATCGGCGGCAACGCGGCCATCAACGACGACTTCGTCAAGATCGCCGGCATCAATGTAGCCCAGGGTGCACTCATGACCCAGGAACCCCTCGTCACCGACGTCACCACATCCATCGCCGAGCAGTTCAAGGCTCTCTATGCCGAGAAATTCAAAGAACTCCCCTCCAGCCCATGGCCCGTCTACGCGGCTGACGCGCTCTACGGCATCGTAGGCGCTATCGGCAAGGCGGGAAAAACCGACTCAGCCGCCATCGCCGACACCATGAAGACCAAGATGGATGGCGTGGAAGGCGTCACCGGCCCCGTTCTCTTCACCGAGCGCGGCGACCGCAGAGACGTACCCTACAAGATGTACGAAGTGGCGAGCGACGGCAAACTAGTAGTATCCGCAAAGTGATCTAGACGGCATGCCGAGGCGTAAGCGCAATGGCAACCCAAGAGAGCTGGCCAGATCGGTGCGCCGATACGGCCAGCTCTCTTATTGCCCGAAGCGCGAAGGAGAATCGTGACCACCTTTATAGAACAACTCGTCAACGGCCTTACCATCGGCTCTTTCTATGCCCTCGTCGCCCTGGGATATTCCATGGTGTATGGCGTGATGAAACTGATCAACTTCGCCCATGGCGATCTTTTTGCCTTCGGGGCCTATCTTGGCTACACCATACTCACAAGCGCCGCCGGAAAGGTGACGGCGAGCATAGGCATCTGGGGAGGCATGGCCTTTGCCGCCGGCATCGTCGCCATAAGCGTCGCCCTGGCGGGCGTCCTCGTGGAGAGGATCGCATACAGACCGGTCTACCCTTCAGGCAGGCTTTCATTGGTCGTTTCGGCCCTCGGAGTGGCTATCTTCATTCAGAATTCCATCATGGCGATCTGGGGAGCGAGGCCGCAGGCCTTCCCTGCGAGCGTCGTGCCAGCCTATAGATTTTCCATACTCGGGGTTCCCGTCACTGAACTCCAGGTGACAATTCTCGGCATCTCCTTTGCGCTCATGCTGATAATCTGGCTTATCGTTGAAAAATCCACTTTCGGCGCTGCTGTGAGGGCTTCAGCCCTCGACAGGGAGACAGCCACTATCGTCGGCATCGATGTGCGCAAGGTCATTTTCTTCGTCTTTGCCCTGGGCCCGGGCTTGGGCGGCGTGGCCGGCCTGATGAATGGGATGTATTACAGAGCCATCAGCTTCAACATGGGCTGGAACTATGGCCTCAAGGCTTTCACCGCAACGATCCTGGGCGGCATCGGCAACATCCCAGGGGCGATGATAGGAGGCCTTCTCCTGGGTATCGTCGAATCCCTCCTCTCAGGCTATGTATCAGGAGCATGGAAAGACGTATTCGTCTTCGTCCTCCTCATTCTCACACTCATCTTCAGGCCAACCGGCCTCCTGGGCGAAAAAGTGGCGGAGAAAGTCTGATGAGCATAACCAAAACACTGCTGACCAGGATTTCCTCTGCCTTTCCCGGAGATGGGAAGCGTCGCATCGACCGCACAAAACTCACCATCGCTGCAGTTGCAATCCTGGGGATTTTTCCCCTGATGCCATTTATCGACAATTATTGGATCGATGTGGGATTCTATTGCGGAATCTACGCCCTCCTCGGGCTTTCCCTCAACATCGTCCTGGGAGAGGTCGGCCTCTTCGATCTGGGCCATACGGGCTTCTACGCCATAGGCGCCTATGTGACGGCCATCCTCAACACGCAGTTTCATATCCCCATTCTCCTCCTTCTGCCCGTTTCAGCCTTGATATCGGGCATCTTCGCCTGGCTCGTCACTGCCCCCGTCATCCATCTGAAGGGCGACTACCTGTGCATCGTCACGATAGGCTTGGGCGAGATAATCCGCCTCACAATGATCAACAATCCGTTTGGACTGACAGGTGGACCCAACGGAATCAATGGCATCGACTCTCCCAGCTTTTTCTTTCCCATCGTATCTTCGCGCCAATTCTACTACCTCATCTGGATTCTCATCGCCATCATCACCTTCGGGCTCATCCGCCTGCAGCGTTCCCGGGTGGGGCGAGCCTGGAACTATATCAGGGAGGATGAGACAGCGGCCGAAGCCCTGGGCGTCGATGTACGGCATTACAAGCTGGCGGCCTTCGTGCTCGGCGCCCTTGCCATCACGATATTCCCCGAAGTATTCAGACCTTTCGCCAAATACAGGCTGATGTTCTTTGGACTCGCTCTCCTTCTCATGATGATCTTCAGACCGGCAGGCTTCCTTCCCCGCGTCAGGGACTCGGGGGAAGCCCTGCGCCGCGCCCTGGGAGGAAAGCGCAGAAAATCGAATCCGGAAGCGGAAATACATAGGGATGTGCCAACAGTCCATATCGAGACCGGTTCCAGGCCCCTGGTCGAGGTCAAGGATGTATCCCTCTCCTTCGGCGGCGTCATGGCCGTATCCGGCATGAGCGCCACGATAGAAAAAGGAAGGATCACCGCTCTCATCGGTCCCAACGGGGCAGGGAAAACAACCCTTTTCAACCTCATCACAGGCATTTACAAACCCCAAAAAGGCAGCATCCGATTCAAGGAAGAGGAAATTTCTGGCGAGCACCTCCACGAGATCGTAAAAAAAGGTATAGCCAGGACCTTCCAGAACATCAGGATTTTCCCCACCCTCACCTGCCTCGAA
>PGXP01000109.1 GCA_002839205.1 Spirochaetae bacterium HGW-Spirochaetae-9 | reverse complement strand
GTTGCCGAAGAAACCGGGCTGATCAACCCGATTGGCGACTGGGTACTCTGTGAAGCCTGCCGGCAGGCCAAAGCCTGGTGCGACGAGGGACTGCCGGCGAATGAAATGGGTAGGTACGGCATCGAGCTTGCCTTTGGATACTTCAAGGTAGTAGCCGATTATCCTGTTGTAGCGGATCCTCAGCGTTGGAATGCCCGAGTTCCTCTTTTCCTCCTCGAGATATTCTTCGAGAATTTTTGTTGAATTCTGTTTGACACTACGAAGGCGATCCAGATCGGCATTGTAGCCTGCCGCCATAAGGTTGCCCTCGGTGAGGAGGACGGAAGGCTCATCCATTATAGCGCCGGCAACGATCGAGGCCGCGCGGGCGCAGTCTTCTTCCACAGCCTTATCCAGACCTGACCTGAAAAGAGGCGGTGCCCTGTCCGTATGAAGGAGTGAGACTATGGCGAGAGAGGAGCGCATGGAATCGCTCAGGGCGAGAAGGTCTTTTGCATGGGCCTTATCCATGGCGAGGCGGGCGACAAGGCGTTCAGAGTCGAGGACGGCACCAAGACGCCTGCGGAGGTCGTTGAGCAAGAGTTGGTCTCTGTAAAGGTACTCCACGGCATCGAGACGTGTATCGATCGCCTCCTTGCTCCTGAGAGGCTGGAGTAACCACTGTCGGAGAAGGCGGGACCCTCCTGCCGTCTTCGTTCTGTCCAGAACGGAGAGGAGGGTGTCACGCCTGCCCGAATCGGAGAGGTTTTTCACGAGTTCGAGGTTTCGTCGTGTCGCCTCGTCCAAAGACAGGAAATCGGACATATCATAGGGAAGGAGAGCTTGAATATGTGGGCTGCTTGCCTTGGCGTTTTCATCGAGATACTCCAGAAGAATGCCGGCAGCGGCCAGTTCGGGCGCCTCATCAGCAAAGCCGAATCCCTTGAGCGAGGCCACCTTGAAGCGCGCCTTCAGGTTCTCGCATGCTTTTTCCCTGTCGAAGCTCCAATCGGGCCGCTTTTCGATGAGGGTATTCTCAAGTTCATGGATGATCGAGGTCACTTCCTGGCCTTCATAGAGGGACTGTTGGATGATCAACTCCCTTGGGGAGAGTCGGTACAGTTCCGAGCGAAGGAATTCTATGCCCGAGGGCCTTTTATCAGGCGTGGAGTATGCCCTGAATTCGCCTGTGGAAACATCGAGGCAGGCGATGCAAAGGCTACCCTGCAGGCTGCAGATGCTCGCCAGATAATTGTTGGCCTCATGGTCGATAAAATCTTCCTCGATAGTGGTGCCGGGCGTGACAACTTCCACGACATCGCGCTTGATGATTCCTTTCGAATTTGGTCCGGTGAGCTGCTCGCAGATGGCCACCTTCTTGCCTGCCTTGAGCAGTCGCGCGATGTAGGGCTTGAAGGCATGATAAGGGATGCCGCACATCGGCTGCCCCTGCCGCTTCGTCAGCGTCAGATTGAGGAGAGAGCTGGCCACGATGGCATCATCGAAGAACATCTCGTAAAAGTCGCCGAGACGAAAGAAGAGAATCGCATCGCGATATCGGGCTTTAACGCGGCGGTATTGGTCGAGCATGGCGATGCGTTCGGGCATAGGCTTGAATTATACGTGGCGTAAAGGTAGTGTACAAGGCGAAAGAGCATAGAAAATGACGGAAGAACAGATAAGCATTGGCTGCCTTGGGACTAACCTCATCATCATCCCTGAAGGCCATATCACGGCATTTCTTTGTCCTGGGCTCAAGGCAAGAATCATGGAAGAACTGGGGCCTGACTCAGCCCTCAGGGCGATACATTTCGACTTTGCTTCATGCCTCTATATGGACTCCACCTTCCTTGGCCTCATCGTTTTTCTGGTCAAGACGGCGCGAAGTCTGGGAATCAACCGTCCCGTCGTGCATAAGTCCACCACAGAATGCAAAAGCCTCTTCAGAACCATGGGCATGATGAAGATGCTCGATTTTTCGGAGGAAGCAAGCCCACAACCGGAGACCAAAGAAAAAATCCTGGCCAGAGCTAGCCTGAGCGCGGGTTTTCTCTATGAGGTCCACAAGGAATTGAGCGACCTTTCGGCCGAAAATCAAGGACGCTTCTCCAGCCTCACCAAAGAGCTCGAGTCTATTGCGGGCTTCCAGGAAGGCACGAACGGCCTGGATGACTGACCTCTCAGTTTCGTACCGAGATTGCCTGTATCACCTTATCGGTTATATCTATAGAAGAGCTGTTCCACAGGACAATGTTCGCGTTCTGGTCCTGGGGCTTGAGGTTGAGGACGAGAGAGTAGCCTTCCGCCTCGGCTACTTGGGCAATCGTCGCACTCAGTTTCTGGACGAAGGAAGCCCCCGAACTCAGTGCCTTGGCAAGGAGATCGAGTTCATTCTGCCTGGCCGACAGGTATTCCTTCAGAGCGGCTGTCCGTGAGGCTATTTCCGCCAAAAGTGCCTGCGCTTCCTCGGTTAGGCCCTCGGCCTCGGCCGAAGCCTTCGCGGCCTGCAGACCCTTTATGGCTGCAGCTTCCTTATCCACATCGGCCTGGACCTCGGCCTTTCGCGTCTCAAAGCTCTTGAGGGCGGCCATGTCCTTGGGAAAAGCCGCCAAAACACGGGCCATATCGAGAACGGCTACCCTGGTTATCTGCTGGGAAACGGCAGGATAAAGGGCGAGAAGCAAAAATAGAACGCTCACCAAAAAAACCTTCGTATTCTTGTTCATCGTACGTCTCCTGATCGCCTGCTTCTCAGTAGAGCGGCTGGGTAATACTCAGCACAAAATCAAAATTCAGGCCTGTCGACTTCCATGTGACGCCCGATTCATCCAAGGTGAACCGCTTGGCAAAATAGAACCGGAAGGGGAACTGGGGAATGGTAAACCTGAAACCGAGACCAGCACTGAAAGCGAAGTTTTCGCTCGAAAGGGCAGATGAGCCCGTCGCGGCAGGGGTGTCCTTTGTCATATCCACAAAACCGTTGCCTGTCTTCATCGCTCCCGCGTCGACAAAGAGGTCCATCCACAGCATCTGGTCGACGATGGGCATCCTGAGTTCGATCGAGTTTTCCCACACTAGCGTTCCCTTGGAGCCATAGAGGTTCTTCCATCCCCGCACATTGAAGGTGCCATCGAGGCTTACCCAGTCCTTTGTGACTCTGAAGGGCGTCCAGGGTTCGGCTATGAGTGCCTGCAGTCCCGTGTGTCCCATGAGAACCCACTTGAACTTCCATGTATCGCTCAGGGGAATGGTGAAGAGGGTCGCATACGCATCAAAGCGGCTCTCCGATTTGATATAGTGCTGGCGTTCAACATCGAGGAATCCGGTTGCGGTGAAGCGCTGGCTGACATAGTACCCGCTGGCGGGGTTATACCAATAATCCAAAGCGTTCAGGTAAGCCCGCCCGTAGATTCTGTTCGTCAACATCCATTCACGGTTGGTGTCGCGGAACTCCGCCTCGTATGGCCGGTATTTGTCCTCATCGTAGACGATCATCCCCAACCCTGAGGTGAGGCCACCCGAAGCGCCAAGGTCGCCAATGCGCGTCTTGAGAGTGTACCCGAGGTTGAATCCGAGGCTGAAGTCCCAGTTCTCATAGGGCATAAGGTACTGCTCAGGCACTGACGAGAGGGATCCTCCCCACTCATTGCTGCCATCCCCCAGGGCAACAAAGGGATCGGGTATATCTTCCTGGCTGAAAAGTGGCGCGAGGATATCCTGTCCCGTCGTATCATAGCCATGGGCAAGCTTGAGGCTGAAGCCTCGGGAAATTCTCTTGTTGAAAAGCCAGTTTTCGCTGAAAGAGGACTCCACCGACTGCTCGGTTGGCGAAAGGGTTACATTGGCCTGCAGGTTTTGTCCCCGTCCGCCCAGGTTTCTGTCATTCCATTTTACAAAGCCCGAGAGGGGGAAAGTTCCCGCTTGCCCAAGGCCGCTGAGGGTAACGCCGAAATTGATGTCGGCCGTACTCATTTCTTCGACATTGATGACCAGGTCCATAAGGTTGGCCGCACTGCCCTGGTGAATCTCAGGTTCGACGACAGAGAAATACTGAAGATTGTACAGGTTCCGCAGTCCATCGATTATCTTCGCTTTCGAGAAGATATCGCCCTCCTCGAGAGGGACCTCGCGTGCCAGCACGTATTCCTTCGTCTTCTCGTTGCCTTTGAAGCTCAGGCTCTCGATATGGGCTCGATCGAGCTCGGTCACTGCTATGGTAAAGAGCATTGACCCCGTATTTTCATCCCGGGTTTCCTTGAGGCTTATCTGGTTGTAGATATAACCCGACTCATAATAGAGATCGTCGATCCTTTGTTTGTCCTGCTGGAGTTTCTTGTAATTGAGCACCGACCCTTGCTTCAGGCTTATGAGACCCTCCAGCTTTTCGCCCGAAAAAACCTGATTGCCCTCAAAGGTCGTCCCGCCATATTTCCACTGCCGCCCTTCGGATAATGCGAGCGTGAGCACGAGCCAATTCTTGCTTGTAGCCGGATCCTTCTCGTATTCCATGAACACATCGATGATCTTGGCGTCGACATAGCCCTTGGATTGATAATAATCGATGATGGCTTTTTTGCTCTCTTCGAGTTTTGCTTCCTGGAAAGCGCCAGGCTGAAAGAGGGCGGCTTCCTTGAGTGTCATCTGACCCTTGAGCGTCTTGGCGGACATCAAGGTGTTGCCGGTGAATTTAATGGTGCGAAGGGCGACCTGGGCGCCTTCCTTGATACTGAACGTGACAACCACCAACGAGGGGTCTTCGGAAGGAATCGCTTCATGCGAAACAAGGGCATCGGGATAGCCCTTTTCGTTGTAAAGCTTCTGAATGGCAACAACATCCAGGGTTGCCTTTGTCGCATTGTAGATATCGCTGGCTTTCACGCCGATTGCCGCGAGAATGTCCGAAGTTCGAAGCCCTGAGTTGCCGCTCACGCGCACGGAGAGCACTGATGGCTTTTCCGTAACAACGAAGCGGAGAATCAGCTGATCGCGTGAATCCTTATTGGGAAGAGCCTGTGGCTCTATCGACTCGAACCAGTCCAGTTCATACAGTTTCGACTGCATCTCAAGCCATATATTTTCGGTAAAGTTCTGGCCAATATAATTCCTGAGCAAGGCGTCCAGTTCATTCCGGTTGGCCTTTTTTATCCCCTCCCACTGTATGGAGGCGATTGGCTTGTCCCAGAACCACTCGTCAACAGTCTCCTGAGCGCCAGCGAAACCGAAAGCCGCGATCAGTAAAAAAGCCAATAATGTTCTTCTCATTTTTATTCCCCAGGCATTCTAGTACACATATCGCCAGCTCAGGCTCAATTCCTGGCCAGTGACGAGGGAGCCTTCATCCATGGAAGGCGTTATGCTCCAATTGATTAGTCCGAAGGGCGCGTCGAGTTCGATGCCGAACTCGGAGTCTAGACGTAAACGGGAAGAACTCACAAGGGGGTCTTCTCTGAACTTGAGCCCTGCGTGGAGGAAGGCAGAATCGGTAAGATATTTCCCCACATAGAGTTCGCTCTGGTTGAGGTAACGGGCAAGCGGGTCTTCCGGATTGGCTTCGGTCAGAGGCTTGGTGAGGTCGAGCAGCCATCGCTGGATAAAGGAGGATCGTATGAAGACGATATCGAGTCCCAGCGACTTCTGAACATCCTGTTCGAAGCGCTTGAATATGTTGAGCTGAGGCAGAAATTCCGATGAGGCTATGGCTGCCTCGCGAATGTCCAAGGTTTCTTTCGTGTCGGCAGCGAGAACCCCGCCCGACATCATCGCGATGAGCTCGGTTTCGCTGTAGAGCGGCACCGAGCTGAGTTTTGGATTGAGGTTGTTGAGGGGGGATCGTTCGGCGCTCAACAGAATCTTGACGGTTCCGAGGGCATTGGATTCCCTCAACTCGGCCTCCACGGTGATGAGGGGGTTGAATTTTGTCCTGTTCTCAGAGAAATCGATGCTGCCGCTCTTGAGGAAAAAGCTTCTGAGATAATACAGGACATAGCCAGTTCTCAGATCGATCTTCCCGTCCAGGGAAAAGTCCTGCGAATTGGAATCGTACTGCAGGGTCAGAAAGCTTCCCGGAGCGGTAAAGCCCCTCAATATTGGTATCTTGTTGTCGGGAAGGTATACTTCCAACTGCTTC
>PGXP01000388.1 GCA_002839205.1 Spirochaetae bacterium HGW-Spirochaetae-9 | reverse complement strand
CATTCTTGGGAGTTGTTTCCTTGTTTCCCGTCCGGTTCAGGGGGCGATGGTATCGACCTTCTTCCAGACCCGTTGGGCGACCTCGGCCGCCTTCGCATAGATTTCCTGCACATCGAACCCGAAGGAACGGTGCTCCATGACCATATTTCCCTCGACCATCACCGAATCGACACAATTGCTGCTGGTTCCCCACACAAGGTGGGTCGCGGCGTTCCCGTCGACCCATGGAGTGGGGCTATTGTAGTCGAGTATGGTCAAATCCGCCTTGTACCCAGGTTCGACCCGACCGAACTGTTCGCCGAAATACCGCTCCAGGATCTTGTTTCCACGGGTGAGCACATTGGTGAAATCGCCTGGCCACCAGGGACCGCCGTTGTCCTTGTGCTTGAAGAACGCAAGCTTGATCTCCTCGAACATGTTTCCGCCGCATCCGTCGGTACCCAGGACCAACCGGTCGACCTGACGCAACCGCTTGCAATACCCGACATGGTTGTTCATGTTGCTGCGGGGATTATGTGCCAAAAAGCTCTTGCGCTCGTTGAGCAGCTCGATCTCGCTGTCGTTCAGCCACAATCCGTGCACCAGCAGCGTATTGTCGGCAAGCAGACCGAAACTGTCGAGACGGTCCATGATATCCTTGTGGTACATGTGGTGCGAATGGACGGTATCGTACTTGTCTTCCGCGACATGCAGATGGATTCCCCTTCCGGTACTGTCGCAGGCATCCTTCATCATCGCCAACCCCTCGTCGGGAATGGTGAATGGCGCATGCCCACCGATCATTGCCTCGACCAGAGGCTTCTTGCCACCCTTGCGTTCGGCATCGACACTTTTTGCGAATGCGATGTTTTCCTGTACTCCGGCCTTCACTTCATCCATGCCACCGTTGCGGTCGGTGATTTCGTAACAGGTCGCACCCCGGACTCCGATTTCCCGCATACCCTTCGCAATGGTTTCCAACGATCCGTCGATACACGAGGGACTGGCATGGTGGTCGATGCAGGA
>PGXP01000108.1 GCA_002839205.1 Spirochaetae bacterium HGW-Spirochaetae-9 | reverse complement strand
CCCGCCAGCTCTTCCTCGTGCTCATGGATGACGCCGGATCGATCTTCCCAGCGCTGCGTGACGGTGTAGGCTTCAGGCGTGAGAAAGATCGTGCTGAAGTCGCGATACCAGGACATGTCGAGACCGAGGAGGGGCAGGCAGGCCTGTGAGGCTATGGAGACCTTGAGCCTGTCGTCGACTTTGGCGCCGCCCAGGGGATCGAATCGCTTTTTGGCGAGAAACTGGCTTGCGAGCTCGCGCAGACGGGCTTCGTCGGCGGCGCCCATGCCCCTGAATATTCTGTGTTCGCCGATAGCCCATGACCAGATCTCGTCGGGAATGGGCTGTTGCCCGGCAGAGCGACGTCCCGCGAGAATCCGCCATATCCCCTGGCGCGAGGCTTCGAAGAATCCCATACCGACAGACTAGCTTTCCCGTCGGCCCTTGACAATCGGGGGTCTTTCGCGTAATGTCGATTCTCGCCGATTCATTGTTTTCTGCTTGTGGAGCGGTGTCCGAGGGGTTTAAGGAGGCGGTCTTGAAAACCGTTGAACCGCGAGGTTCCGGGGGTTCGAATCCCCCCTGCTCCGGATACTGCATTGTGGTTTTGGAGAGGTGCGAGAGCGGCCGAATCGGGCTCCCTGCTAAGGAGTTGTACCTCTAAAGGGTACCGAGGGTTCGAATCCCTCCCTCTCCGTTTCATGAGGCTATAGCTCAGCTGGATAGAGCTTCAGATTGCGGATCTGAAGGTCGGAGGTTCGAATCCTCTTAGCCTCATTCTTCGTTTGGAGAGATGCGAGAGCGGCTGAATCGGGCGGTCTCGAAAACCGTTAAACCCTTATGGGTTTCGAGGGTTCGAATCCCTCTCTCTCCGCAAGCCGCGCTTTTCCTCGCTCCAGCGTCGATAGAGCAGGCGTTTTTTCTTGTTTCTGATCTTTTGGAGAGATGACCGAGCGGCCGAAGGTGCGCGATTGGAAGTCGCGTGTACTCGTAAGGGTACCTAGGGTTCGAATCCCTATCTCTCCGTAGCATCTGGAGCGCAAGAAGCCAGGCACTGTGCTCGTAACCGCCGTGGAACCCGCCAGGTCCGGAAGGAAGCAACGGTACGCGGTAGGTGCGGTGCCGCAGAGCGCCTGGCTTCTTGCGCTTCAAGTGCTTTATCTTTCCTGCCCTCCGTGCTATTTTGATCCCATGCCTTATGAAGTCACCGCAACCAGGAAACGCCCCCAATCCTTTGAACAGCTAGCAGGCCAGGAGTTCGTCGCCGCCACCCTCGAGAAGTCGCTCGAGACCGGCCGGATAGCCCACGCCTACCTGTTCTCGGGGCCCCGCGGCTGCGGCAAGACGAGCACGGCGCGCATCCTGGCCAAGGCGCTCAACTGCGAGAAGGGCCCGACGCCCGAACCCTGCGGTACTTGCGACTCCTGCAAATCCATCCAGGCCGGCTCGGCATTCGACGTCATCGAAATTGACGGCGCCTCGAACACCTCGGTGGAGAACGTGAGGCAGATCAAGGACGAAGTCCTCTTTCCGCCCAATTCGAGCCGGTACAAGATCTACATTATCGACGAAGTCCACATGCTTTCCACGAGCGCCTTCAATGCGCTTTTAAAGACGATCGAGGAACCGCCGCCCTACGTCATATTCATGTTCGCCACCACCGAGCAGCACAAGGTGCCGGCCACGATAAAGAGCCGCTGCCAGCAGTTCACCTTCAGGCTCGTCGCTTCCGACCTGATGGTGGAACTCCTCGCCGCCGCGGCCGCCGACCTCGGCGTTACGGCCGAGCCCGAGGCCCTCCTCTGGATAGCCCGCGAATCGGGCGGTTCGGTGCGCGACGCCTACACCCTTTTCGATCAGGTGGTCTCTTTCGCCGAAGGGAACATCACGGCAGCCCTCCTCCGCGAAAAGCTCGGCCTCGTCGGCCAGGACAGGATGAACGCGCTCTTCGGGCAGTTCGTCGCCGGCGATACGGCGGGAGCCCTCGCTTCCCTCGACGAAATCCTTTCAGGTGGCGTTTCCCCCGAGCAGTTCGTGGCCGACATGGTCGAATACTGTCGCGCCATCCTTCTCGTCAAGAATGGCATAACGAGGGAGAGCCTCCTCGGCGCCCCGCTTTCCTCCTTCGATCTCGGCATCACCGAGGCCTTGAGCGGGGAACGCATCGAGCGGGTCCTCTCGATGTTCCTTGGCGCCTACAGGAATCTGAAGGAGTCGATCGACCCGCGCTATGAGCTCGATCTCGCCGTGGCGAAGGCTTCGCACATCAACAGCTATATTCCGCCCTCCGATCTCGTGCGTGCGGTGGGTACCCTCAAGCGCTACCTCGAAAAGGGCGCTGCGGGAGGCGCAACCGCCCAGCCACAGGCACGCCCCTCCGCGCTCCCTGTGGTGCAAGCTGCAGCTCCGGGAACGGCGGCTCAAGCAAAGGCGGCTCCTGCCCCGGCAACCGCTGCTGTTCCCGCCAGCCTCGTCGACTCGTCCAAGCTGCCTGAATTGAAAAAGGCACTCGTGGCCGATATTCGAAAGAGTAATGTCCTCCTCGCTACTACCCTGGACAAGAGCCATTCCTGGCGCCTGAAGGACGATGTCCTCGCCATTTCGGTGCAGACGCCGATGGAGTGCGATCTGCTGAAGCGCTTCCTTGGCATCGTCGCCGAGCTGCTTGCGCTGAGGCTGGGTTCGCCGAAAAAGGTCGAGGTTCGCCTCGCTGGCGAAATGCAGACAGACGGCGGGTTGGGTCCGGGCGAATCCCCTTTTGAGGCTCCCGGCGCAGGCGCCGGGCTTGCCCAGGCTTCCCGCCTGCCTCCCGCCTTCAACGAGCGCCCTCGCGCCGATGTTCCGGGCCAGGGCGCCCTGGCAGCCCGCGAGGCCCCCGCTCGCGCAGCCCCCGCCCGCGAGCCCCCCGTGAGCCTCCATGAAAAGGAAGCTATTGGCCTCGTGGAACGCCTTTTCAAGGGCAGCCTTGTCGGTTACACCCAGCCTGCAGCTTCCCAAACGGTTGGACAGGCCGAGCCTGGCGCCGCGACAAAAAAAGCACCTTTGATCGAAGCCCCAAGCCCCACCGTCGAAGACGACGAAGCACTGGAATAAGAGGATAGTAATGGAACTCAACGATCTCATGAACATGCTCAAGAATCCCCAAGCCATACAGGCGAAGGCGAACGAACTCAAGCAGAAGACGGCCGCGATCAGGGCTACGGGCCAGTCGGGCGGCGGGATGGTAAAAGTCACCCTCTCGGGCGAGATGGAGATGCTCGAATGCTCCATCGCCCCCGAGGTGATAGACCCTGCCGACCCCGGCATGATCGCCGATCTGGTACGGGCGGCCCACCACGATGCGGCCGGCCGAATTCAGGAAGCTATCAGGCAGCAGCTCACCGACTCCATGGGAGGGAATCCCTTCGGAGCCTTCTGATGCGTGCTCTTGAGGATCTCGTCTCGCTGCTCACCAAGCTTCCGGGCATAGGCCGGAAGAGCGCCCTGCGCATGACCTACCATCTCCTCAAGGCCGACCAGCGCTATGCCGACGCCCTTGCCCAGCGTATAGCCACCCTGCAGGCCGAGGTGCGATTCTGCTCGGTCTGCGGTTCCTATACCGAAATCGATCCCTGCCCGGTCTGCGACGGAGCCGACAGGGACAGGCGGATCATCTGCGTCGTCGAACAGCCCCAGGATGTCCTCACCATCGAGGCATCCCGGGAATATAAAGGCCTCTATCATGTCCTCGGGGGCCTGCTTTCACCCCTCGACGGCATCGGCCCCGACAAGCTGCGTATCGCTTCCCTCGTCCAGAGGATCAGGGCGGGCGGTGTCGAGGAAATCGTCCTCGCCACCAACCCCACCGTCGAAGGCGACACGACAGCCCTGTACATCAGGAAAGTTCTCGAGAAGGAAGGCGCCCGAGTGACGAGGCTGGCAACCGGCATCCCCGTCGGCGGCGATCTGGAATACGCCGATCGCCTCACCCTGGCGCGTTCATTTCACGGGAGGATGCCCCTCTGAAGCGGCATCGAATACTGGAGGATCTATAATGAAAGTGAGCGAGATCGTCGAAACCCTCGACGCTAAAGTATTTATCGGCCAGGACCATCTCGACCTTGATGTCCAGTCAGCCTGCGGCGCCGACCTCATGAGCGATGTAATGGCCTTCGTGAAGGAGAGGGTGGTCCTCCTGACAGGGCTCATGAACCCGCAGGCGCTCAGGACGGCCGATCTTCTCGACATAAAAGTCATCGTCTTCGTGCGCGGCAAAAAGCCCACGGCCGACCTTATCGAGATGGCGGAGGAGATGGGCATGATCCTCATGACGACGAAATACTCCATGTTCCTCGCCTGCGGGCGTCTCTACGAGGCGGGGCTCAAGCGGGGCGGCATTCGCGAGATTTCCTGAGCGTTTTCGGCCTGAATGCGCTCAAGAGCCAGGTGAATAATGACGATTCTATAGTGCGTTTCAAGGGGGAATCGTCTATAATTATAGTTTGTCACGCATGAAATCCGAAATTTGACAATTATGGTGAAGATCATTATAGTCTTATTTGGGATAGTTTCTCAAAATATGACATAAAACGGGAGCCTTTGCGGGTTTTCATGCTCTATATACGCCGTAGGCGATGATTCTGTTCGGGAGAGGGGTCGTGCTTGAATAAGAAAGACTTTCCGCGTGTCCATTTCTACGATCAGGATTTCGTAGAAATCTACGACCGCACATGGGCCTGGGTAGCCGACTGCTGGACCTCGGGCGGAGCCGAAAGCGGCCTGGACAAGATCAAATTTTTCCACTATCCGCAGAAACCCGTTCTCGATGTCATGGAGCAGGCATTTTCTTCCTTTTTTCTCGTCTACTCCAACAGGATTTTTCCCGCGTCCAACGGTCTCGACGCCCTCTACGCCCTCCAGGAAGAGGACGGAGCGATTCGGGCCACCTACGATATCGCCACAGGCAAACCCCTCTTTACGGACGACAATCCCAACGGCCTCATGCTGCCCCTCTTCGCCTGGGCGGAGTACAACCTCTACCACAAGACGGCCAACAAGAAACGCGTCAAGGACGTGATGCCGGCTCTCAAAAAGCACTACAAATGGCTCGAGAGCAATTACAAGGCTGCCAACGGTCTCTATTCCGTGCCCATCGCAGCCAGCGGCCTCGTAAACTCGCCCCGCGAGGGAGCCACCTATCTCATCGACTTCAACGCAGCCATGGCGATGAACGCCCTCTATATCTCGGCCCTGGGCGACATCCTCAACGACAAGGAAATCTCTTTCCAGTTCAAGCGTGACTACTTCTCGCTCAAGACGAGGGTGAACGGCAAGATGTGGAACGCCGAAGACGGCTTCTACTATGACCTCGACGAAAAAGAGAATCAGGTCAAGGTGAAGACGATAGGCTCCTACTGGCTCCTTCTGGCGGAAATACCCAACGAGGAGAGGGCAGAGAAGCTCGTCGCCAAGCTGAAGGATCCCACCTGCTTCGGCACGGAGAATCCCTTCCCGACACTTTCCGCCGATCATCCTGACTATGACAAAAAGGGCAACGGCTTCTGCGGCTCTGTCGTCACCGCCTTTACCTTTATGGTTATCAAGGGTCTTGAGAAGTACAATTTCTACGAGTTCGCCCGCGACTGCGCCATCCGCCATCTTTATTTCATTCTGGATTCCATGCATGCCACCACCGAACACGGCGAACATGGCGAGGGGCACCAGAAAGACCACAAGCCCATCGTCTGGAGTGCCTACCAGCCCCAGGCTGAAGGGAAAGCCGTATGGGAAGGCCATCCGGAATGGCCCTATCCCCACTACCTGCCCTACAACGGCCTCGCGAGCGTGACCCTGATGATCGAGAACATCGTGGGGCTCTATGCCTCCCTGCCGCGCAAGACGGTGGACTGGATCATCCCCAACCTGGAGATCATGGGCATAGAGAATCTCTCGCTCAAGCGCAATATGGTCACTATCCTCTCCTCCAAATCGGGGCGGGGCTGGGAAATCCATATGGAGAGCGAAAAACTCTACTACTTCACGATCAATGTGCTGAACAAGAAGAAAAAGACCCTGCCCATCCCCTCTGGCAAGTGCTCGATGCTGATCGATAAAATCTAGCTTGGTCGGTACTCAGACCAGGCTGGCTACCGACACGAAGTGGGCTATGGCCGC
>PGXP01000387.1 GCA_002839205.1 Spirochaetae bacterium HGW-Spirochaetae-9 | reverse complement strand
GTACAGGCTGGTGAGGGGCAGATTGCTGTCGATACCGGTGATGAGGGAAATACCGTCGGTATAATCCATCAGCGTGAAACTGGCGCTTGTCTTTGCCATTGTAGGTGCTCCTTATGCTTCGTAGCCGGTCAGGTCGATCTCACAGAAGAAGACCGTACGTCCGACGCAGTCTGCGTTTTTGATTTCGACACTCTTATGGGCGATTGCCTTTGATGAGGTGTTCCACCGCCCGTCATCGACGGGATCGGCACTGAGGCGCTTCCATTGGAAACGCGAGGCATCCAACGCTTCAGTGATCTCTGTGGTGTTTTGGTAGACGTGGCAGGTGAGGATCGTATCGACCTGCTCGGGCCGGAAGATCGAGCCGTTGGATGACTGGATGGATACGGTGTACGACGAGCCGTCCACCCCTGGTGGCCCTGGGGAACCGACGGTGTCGTTCTTGCCCCTGTCGAGTACCTCTAGGTAGGCTGGGGCACTCAGGTCGAATGCCGAGATGCCCACCGACTCGTAGCGATACACCGCACTCTCATCGGTGAAGGTGCGTGCGGTCAAAAGAACTGAAACATTCAGGCCGCTGAAGGCATCGTCGATCAGGCGTACCAGGGAGCCGCAATTCAAGTCGACGGCCGAGAAGAAGGTGTACTGGCTGCCAGCATGGCGGTGGAACTGGCCCAGGAGGTTTGCATGCTCTTGGGCCAAGGTGCGTTCGTGTACGAACAGCAGCTCCTCGGAAAGCAGGTTGTCCGAGTTTTCTCCCTCGTAGATACTGTCGGCAGTCCTGACGATGTTCGTGTCACGCACATAGATGATGTCGGCATACGCATCGAGTCTGGTGATGTGGTAGGTCAGCGTCCCGTTGTTGTGTGCCGCCACCTGCAGGTACGGACCGCCTGCTTCGGCGATACTCGCGGTGATGTAGCCGCTTTCGGCGGTGAACTCGGTGCGCACGTTCGAGACGGCGATGATGTCACTCGATCCCACGATATCGATCTCACTAGCGGCGTTG
>PGXP01000386.1 GCA_002839205.1 Spirochaetae bacterium HGW-Spirochaetae-9 | reverse complement strand
TATCCTGTCCTTGTAGTTGTCCTTGGGGGGCATGAGGCAGTTGGTGGTGAACAGTACGGCTCCCGGCATATCCAGGAATTCCTTCTGCTGGTTTTGCCAAGCGGTCCCGAAGTTACCCTTCAAATGTTTGAAAGCCTTGAGCTTCGGATATCCGTGGGCGGGGAGCATTTCGCCGTGCGTATAGATATTGATGCCCTTGCCCTCTGTCTGCTTGAGCAATGCATGCAGGTCGAACAGATCGTGTCCGCTGACTACAATGAACGGACCCTTTTCGATAGCGAGCGGGACTTCCACGGGGACCGGATCTCCGTAGGAGGAAGTGTTGGCGGTATCCAACAGCTCCATACACTTGAGGTTCACTTCACCGGTCTTCAGGACCAAGGGAAGCAACTCCGAGGCATCCATACCGCTGCCGATGGCCCGCATACCTGTGAAGAAGAATTCATTCACCAGGTCATCGGAGTATCCGAGCACCCACGCATGGTAGGCATACGCGCCCATGCCGCGCAATCCGAGCAGGATCAGGGATTTGAGCGAGCGGATATCCTCGTCCCCTCCCCAAATGTCTCCCATGGGATATGCGGCGGTGTCGCCACCGAGCGATGCGGTGAGCGTATCGATCCGCTTGATCAGTTCCTGCAGTACCGGATCGTTGAAGTTGACGTTCGTGATCGCGGTGAACATACCTTCCATCATGATATGGACGACTTCCTTGGAAAGGGTCTTGCCTTCCGCAGCCCTTGCCAGGGCGACCAGCGCACCGGTCATTTCATCTTGCAGGTTGGATGTGTCGGCCATTTTGCCGCATGTACCCTTCTTGCCGGTGCAAGCCTTGCCGCCTACCGTTTGTTCGCATTGAAAACAGAACATGTCTGACATTGTCTTCTCCTAGAAAATTATAGTGTCTTGATTACGAAGAGATGCATGGTGACATCTCCACTATTGGCTATTCCGAGCATGGTGTTCGCCGGGATCGCGACGATCGAACCTTCGCCATAGCGATGCTGCTCCTGGT
>PGXP01000385.1 GCA_002839205.1 Spirochaetae bacterium HGW-Spirochaetae-9 | reverse complement strand
TATGTAGTTATATAATAACAAGCATACATAACCATACATTATGGGGTATGCACACCATTTTCGAGTGTTGTGAACAGAAGGAGTCGATATGATCAATGTTTGTGTGATAGGTTCCGGCAGGGCTGGAATGATCCATGCCCGCAATTTTGCCAGTCGGGTCGCCGGTGCAAAATTGGTCGCGTTGTGTGACCCCGTCCCCGAAGCATTGGAATCGGCAGCAAAGGAACTTGGGATTGAAAAGACATACACGGACTATCGTCAAGTGCTAGAGGATCCGTCGATCCATGCCGTTGTGGTAGTTACCCCTACGGTATTCCATCGCGATATCGTGTGCGCGGCCGCGGAGGCGGGAAAGCATGTGCTCTGTGAGAAGCCCATGGCGATGAACGAAACGGAATGCCTGGAGATGAACGCGGCGGCGGACAAGCATGGCGTCAAACTTCAAATCGGCTTCATGCGGCGCTTCGACGAAAGCTTCCGCTATGCGAAGAAACAGATTGAAAGTGGCGCGATCGGAGATGTCGTATTGGTCAAATCGGTGACCCATGGGCCGAGTATCCCACAGCCCTGGATGTATGATATCAAGAAGAGCAACGGGCCGTTGGCCGAAGTGTCCAGCCATGATATCGATGCCCTGCATTGGTACACAGGAAGCTATATTTCCGAGGTCTATGCGATTGCAGGCAACTATCGAAGTCCGGATGCGGTTGCGGATTATCCTGATTTCTATGATAACGTGATCATGACGGCCCGTTTCCTGTCCGGTGTCCAAGGCCTTCTCGACGGAGCGCAGGGCGTCCGGTATGGATATGATTCCCGGGTGGAGATCCTAGGGACGAAAGGCATCATCCATGTGGGAAGGAATCAGGAACATTCGGTGTTGACAGTGAGTCCGGAGGGGATCCATGCTCCCTATGTTCAAAGTTGGCGAACCTTGTTCCTCGATGCGTACTACGAGGAGGACAAGGCCTTTGTCGCCTCCATTGCCGAGGATACGATGCCACTTGTGACTGGTCTT
>PGXP01000384.1 GCA_002839205.1 Spirochaetae bacterium HGW-Spirochaetae-9 | reverse complement strand
TATGTAGTTATATAATAACAAGCATACATAACCATACATTATGGGGTATGCACACCATTTTCGAGTGTTGTGAACAGAAGGAGTCGATATGATCAATGTGTGTGTGATAGGTTCCGGCAGGGCTGGAATGATCCATGCCCGTAATTTTGCCAGTCGGGTCACCGGTGCAAAATTGGTCGCGTTGTGTGACCCCGTACCCGAAGCATTGGCATCGGCAGCAAAGGAGCTTGGGATTGAAAAGACCTACACGGACTATCGCCAAGTGCTTGAGGATCCGTCGATCCATGCCGTTGTGGTAGTTACCCCTACGGTGTTCCATCGAGATATCGTGTGTGCGGCCGCAGAGGCGGGAAAGCACGTGCTCTGCGAGAAACCCATGGCGATGAACGAGACGGAATGCCTTGAGATGAACGCGGCGGCGGACAAGCATGGCATCAAACTGCAAATCGGCTTCATGCGGCGGTTCGACGAAAGTTTCCGCTATGCGAAGAAACAGATAGAAAGTGGCGCGATCGGCGATGTCGTATTGGTCAAATCGGTGACCCATGGCCCGAGCATTCCACAACCCTGGATGTACGATATCAAAAAGAGCAACGGGCCCTTGGCCGAAGTGTCCAGCCATGACATCGATGCCCTTCACTGGTACACAGGCAGTTATATTTCAGAGGTATATGCGATTGCAGGCAACTATCGAAGCCCAGATGCAGTTGCGGATTATCCCGATTTCTATGATAATGTGGTCATGACGGCTCGTTTCCTGTCCGGTGCCCAAGGCCTTCTCGACGGCGCGCAGGGAGTCCGGTATGGATATGATTCCCGGGTGGAGATACTGGGAACGAAAGGCATTATCCATGTGGGAAGGAATCAGGAACATTCGGTGTTGACTGTGAGTCCGGAGGGAATCCATGCTCCCTATGTGCAAAGTTGGCGAACCTTGTTCCTCGATGCGTACTACGAGGAGGACAAGGCCTTTGTCGCCTCCATTGCCGAGGATACGATGCCACTTGTGACTGGTCTT
>PGXP01000383.1 GCA_002839205.1 Spirochaetae bacterium HGW-Spirochaetae-9 | reverse complement strand
TGTTCAGATTGTCGACTGAAGAAGAGGAGAGGTATGAGTTTAACCAACACTATAGTCAATCGGCCGACGACGATTATCGTCATATATATCGTATTGATCTCACTGGCCCTGGTAGTTTTACCCAATCTGGCTGTCGAATTGTTCCCCGAGATGAATCTGCCCATGATGATCGTGTATACCGCATACAGCGGTGCAAGTCCGGAAACAGTCGAGGAGACGGTAACCAAACGAATCGAAAGTGTCATTTCCAATGTAAGCGGTATCAATACCCTGATGTCCACGTCATCCGAAGGCGTCAGCATGGTAATGATTCAATTCGATTACGGAACAGATCTCGATGAGGCGTCCAGGAGTATCGACGACAACCTGAATATCATTTCAGATATGCTTCCGTCCGACGCATCATCCCCAACGATCTTCAAGTTGAATACCAATATGATGCCGGTTATGAATATCGCAGTCATTGGGAGCAATGGTCGGAGTGCGAACGAATTGCGCCAGATTGCCCAGGACCAGGTCCAAACCGCGCTCGATAGGGTTCCTGGAGTATCCTCCACGACGATCAACGGTGGTCAGGACGAATTCGTTCGGGTAGCTGTAGACCAGAATCGGCTTGAGGCATATGGGATTACCCTTTCGCAGGTAGGGCAGGTTTTGTTTCCACAGAACTACCAGATTGGCGCTGGAAAGATTACCGAAGGGGATATCGATTACCTGATCCGTACCAATGCCGAATTCACCTCCTTGGACGAAATACGCCGGACACTGCTGAGTTCTGTGAACAATTACGATGCGCGGGGCAATGTCGTGTCCACAACCGTCATTACCCTGGACGATGTGGCGGAAGTCTCCTATGCATTCAAGGCTGCCAATTCACAAGTATTCATCAACGGTGAACCAGGGGTCTATATCTCCGTTTCCAAAGAATCCGATGCCAACAGCGTTCAGGTGGCGGCGGCCGTCAATAAAGCCATCGAGGAGTTGAATCGCAACTTGCCGGAATCGGTGAGCCTGTATGTCAC
>PGXP01000107.1 GCA_002839205.1 Spirochaetae bacterium HGW-Spirochaetae-9 | reverse complement strand
GGTGCGGCGCTTGGCTCAACAGTCAATATAATCAGGAACGAAAACTTCACCGAATTCAAATCCGCCCTCCCCACAAAGCTCTTCGACATAAAGGGAAGGCTCATCACCGAATTCTTCTCCGAGGAAAAACGAAATCCCGTATCGGTGAACGAGCTGCCGCCCCACCTCATCGGCGCCTTTCTCACCCGCGAAGACGAAACCTTCTACTCGCATCGCGGCTTTACCCTGAAATCGATAGCGCGGGCTGCGATCGGCAAGCTGATCGGTGTGAATATGGGTGGAGGCTCGACGATAAGTCAGCAGCTTGCAGGCGACCTCTACGACGACCGCAGGGACATCTCGCTGCGCAGGAAAATCGTGGAACTCTGGTGGTCGCTCCAGATCGAGCGCAGGTTTTCGAAGCCGGAAATCCTCGAAATGTACCTCAACAGGACAATCATGGGCTCGGGTGGCCTCTATGGCGTCGAGGCGGCGAGCCAGTACTTCTTCGGCCACTCGGCGCGGGACTGCACGCCTGCCGAATCGGCTATCATCGCCGTACAGCTCTCAGGCCCCACCCTCTACAACCCCTTCAAGAATCCGCAGAACGCCCGCTCGCGCTCGAAGATCCTCCTCGATCAGATGGTGAAGAACAAGGTTCTGCACAAGGAAGAGGCCGATGCATCCTTCAGCGCCTACTGGGATAATTTCGATTACAAGCGGGTTGCCTCCTCAGCCTACTATATGCGCGAAGACAAGGCCCCCTGGTTCAGCGAATACGTGAGGCGACAGCTGGAAGACGATCTGCTCTATGGGTCGGCCGACCTCTATTCCGATGGTCTCTCGGTATATACGACACTGGATCTCGATCAGCAGCAGATTGCCGACGCTTACATGAAACGCGGCATTGAGCGTGCCAACGCCTCATACAAGCGGGCATCAGCGCAGCGATTCGCCAATGCCGATGCCCTGTATACGCCTATCGTGGAGCTTCTCGGCCTCAGCTTCGACCTCAACCCTCTCTTCGTCTCGAGCTCCAAAGGCGAGGCCCAGGCTTACCAGTACTTCACTTCAAGCATCAATCCGACAATCGACACCATTGCCCTTCTCTTCGGCCTGGGCGACCTCAAGAGCCTCGCCAATGCCGGCACAACCAAGCTGAAAACAGACCTGGAAAAAACGACGGTCGAAGGTTCCTTCATAACGATAGACAATACGACCGGGTACATCACTACCCTCATCGGCGGCTCCAATTACGGAATGTCCAACCAATGGATACGTGCAACCCAATCCAAAATACAGCCAGGCTCGACCTTCAAGCCCCTGTATTATTCGGCGGCTATCGATTCCAGGAAGATCACCGAAGGCAGCATGATCTACGATGCGCCGACTATCTTCTACAATGATGACGGAACGCCGTACATTCCGCTCAACTTCAAGGGCGAATGGATGGGCACCGTGCTAGCCTGGCAGGCCCTTGCACGCTCCATGAATGTCCCTTCCGTCAAGGTGCTCGAAACCGTGGGCTTCGATGCGGCCATCGAAAGGGCAGCAGCCCTTCTGGGCGTCACCGACCCGAAAGAAATACAGAAAACCTTTCCCCGCCTCTACCCGCTGGGCTTGGGCATCATTGGGGTATCCCCCCTGCAGATGGCAAGGGCTTTCTCGGTATTCGCGAACGGAGGAAAGGCAGTAACGCCCATCGCCATCCGCTATGTGGAAGACAGGAACGGAAATGTCATCCTGGAACCCGAAAAGGATGCCAGGGAAGCGCTGCGAATGATGGGCAGCTCAATTCAGCTCATCAGCCCGCAGAACGCCGCCATCATGACCGACATGCTGAAACGCGTTGTGGCTTCGGGCACTCTCGCAGGAGCCTCCGGCTCAGGCAGCACCATGAAGCAGAAGGGTGACAGAGGCACTTCCTACATCATACCGCTCGCCGGCAAGACGGGTACAACCGTAAACTGGGCCGATGCCTGGACGGTGGGATTCAGCCCCTACTACACTGCCGCAATATGGTTTGGCTTCGACAAGCCCGGCAACTCGCTGGGCGTCGAGCAGACGGGCGCGACCATAGCCGCCCCAATATGGGCCGATTACATGAGGGATATTCATAAGGGACTTGAATACAAGGACTTCCCTTCTCCACAGAGCGGAATCGCACAGGTGAGTGTATGCGCGGTTTCGGGGCTACTGCCGACGGAATTCTGTGATGAAGGTCAGGTAAATCTTCTCTATTTGGATGAAACTCAGCCTATCAAGAGCTGTGACCTGCATAAGGACAAGGGCCTGGAGACGAGGGATCTTCTCAACATGATAACGGGAACTTCATCATCTGGCATCGGCACTACGACGGTGACTCCGCCCAATTCCACCCTCACCATCCCCGATCTGGACACAACGATCACCCTCGATCTGCCGCCTCTTTGAGCCTGTGCTGATGCTTTGGCAAGCTCGCCATAAGCAGGGATGCGAAGAAGACAGCGAGGCCAGTCATAGCGGCAAGAATTTTGATCATCCTGTCGGGAAGTCCCGTGGAGGATCCTGCCCGCAGAGGCTCGATGTCGCGGAGGGCTTCATCGTCCCCTGCCGCGCCTGCACCTGCCGAAAAAATCACCATTTTTTCATTTGGACGCAGATAGCCAATATCCCGCGCCTCGCGCACCATTCTGTCCGAATTGGAAACCAGGGCGGAACGAAGATCGCTCAATGACGCATTCCGTTCGCTCAATATGGTCAATCTTTCGTGCATTTGATTGATGCTTGACTTCATGTCCTTGTACGCAAGCATTCCCGCTTGCCCGGCAAAGAACGATACGACACAATAGGCTATGATGCATGCGCATACAGCATTGGAAACAGCCTCGCCGAGAGCCGACAGAGAGCCGCCTGCCTGGTTGCGGAGTCGCGATTCGCTCATTATCATCATTTACGGAACAAAGCCCAAGGCGCTTGAGCATAATATTGACAGCCCGGCTCGGCGGCTCTAGATTTGTTGTGTAAAGCCTTCCTTTCCTGATATACTGATAGCCGATGGGAGATTCCACAGTGGGACAGCAGATCGAGGCGCAAAATTTCTCAGCCATCGATGAGAAGGCATATGCTTCCGATGAGGGTTCATTCATGAGCCCCGAGGATAGTGCCAGCATTCTTTCCTCGCTTGAGGAGACTGACCGGAAAAAGCTCGGTGTTGTCGAACAAGCCTCTGATGACGATGGTGTTTTTATCTCCCCTGAGGAACTGGCAACGCCCCAACCTCCAGCCCCTCCTAGACCGAGAGGCGGAGAAGGTCTGCAATCCGACCTCCTCTCTCGCATCTCCAGCGAACTCCACTCGATAAAAGCCGAAATTGGAACATTGAAATACAACTACGATACCATGATCTCGACGGCCGCATCGATCGCACCCTCAGCCCCGAAGTCCATGGGCCAGACAGTCCCGGATGGCACGGTCGAGGACCTCAAGAAACTGCTTGGGTACCTGGACAGGCTCCTCGAGTCACTGCCCGAGGAAAAGATCGACGAATTCGCCCGTTCGGAATACTTTGAGTTGTATAGAAAAACATTCGAATTTTTCGGCCTTGTCTAAAATGAAGACTCAGCGCAGGAAAAATGTGGTGCCTGCGCCGAAACCATAATTCGACCTGAGCCAGGCATCGAGCATGCGAGCCTTCTTTTCGAACTCAGCCCCATATTCCCCCATGTACTCCGCGATCGGTTCTTCCAACTCAGGATGTTTTTCCAGCAGGCGTTCCGGGAGAGTGTCCGTGAAGTATTCTTCCACCTTTTTGGGCGGCTGCTGGATGAGGTAAGCCTGGAGTTCGGCCGCCATGAGGTAGGACGATTTCGTGTCATAGTTCATCCAGCCAAAATAGAGAATCCAGAACCACTTTTCCTCGCGCGGCATGCCGTTCCAGAGCGCAATGCAGAAATCGCGATATTTTGAGTCAGTGAAGAAAATCGCATGTGAAGACTCGTGGGTGAGAAAGGTGTGGCGCAGATATCCCGGCGATTCCTGGCTGATCGAAATGATAGCCCCCTTCCCGCTTCCATACTCGATGCCCTTCTGCAGCAGCAACCCTTTGTCGACAAGGAAGTCCCTCAGGCGTATCTCTCTTTCATTCAATGGAAAATCCGTCTTGGCCGCCGTGGAGAAGAATCGTGCAAGGTCTTCCGTCTTATAGTCATGGGCATTCCAGCCGTGCAGGGAGGCTATCTCCACATCCTTGGCCAACCGGCCGGCAAAGCCTTTTTTTTCAACGAAGAAGGCAAGGCGCTTGAGGTAGTCATCCTGTACGCCGTAATCCCTGAAATCGAAAATGATCACCTCTGGCAGGAGGTCCCAGCGATACCAGGCGAAGTCTTCGTCCGGGGCAAGAGCTTCCTGGAGAAGAACGATGCCCGGGTCCACAAGGCTCGCCGTCTGAATGCCGACACCCTTCGAGGCTTCAGCCTCAGGAGAAGAAGCTTCAATGAAGGCAGACTCCAGCAATACCCTGTCCGGCACGAGGATGGACATGGCTCCTTGGCTCGAGGCGTCGGGAAAGACGGAAGCAGGTATGCGGATTTCCTTTCGTGGACTGAGACATCTGGCAATGATCTTTTTTCCTGCATTTACGACGATATCCTCTTCGGCGCGGGCACCATACCGCAGCGTCAGAAGAGAGAGGGAAGCCGTGTCGCCAGCGAATGGCGATTTAAAAACCCACAGGTTCGATGCGTCGCCTGACCTCTCTACGCTGATGCCATCGGAAATCCTGTAGCCTTCTTTTTCCCGGCGATCGAAACCGCGGAATGCCGGCAGGACAGAAACGGCCTCCACTTCGGCGAAAGCCTCTGTGCCGTTGGAACCGGCACTCGCAGCCTCGCCGGCTGCTGCAGCGGTCACGTTCACCATCACCGTCTTCAGAAGCTTGGAAGAAGGATAACTCAAATAGAATGTTGTCCGCCCCTTCTGCGCGGCAAAACGAACCTCGCCGCCAGACTTGCTTGCGTCGGTGAATTTTTTAGCGTCGGCAGAAAGTGAAAACCCAACGACCAGGTTTTCTTTTTTGATATCCATCCTCACCGCGACCATGTATCCGTCGCCTACTTCCATGGGCTGACGCAGGACATATGAATTCTTCGGCGCAGCGGCAATGAAAACATGCTCTTTCCCCTTCGGGAATCCCCCCAGCTGAGAAAACGGCAGCTTTTCGCCTGAAGCCGATCTCCATGCGAAGGACGTGAGCTCATTGGCCTGACAGGATACCAGGATTATCAGGATCGACAGGATTGCGGCAGATAAGGACAGCCGCACAAGGGGCGTTTTCGAAGGGGACCTGGTCATGTCTGAGGTTCTCCGTTCAGCGCAGCGAAAGCACCGAGCTTGCGAGCATCCGCGCTATGTCGAAGCGTTTGCTTCTCGGCATCTCGCATTCCTTCTGGAGGAGGGCATCCCACAGCGGCCAGAAGCCTTCGGGAATGGTGGAGAGGTTTTTCAGATGCCCCTCAATGTCCCTGTGGGAAGGCTCGAATTCCTTGTTGATCATAAAGATGCTGGCTGCGGCATAGCGCATGAAACCCGCCTCGGAGAGGAGGAGGAAGAATTGGTCGTCCGAGAAGGCGGCTGCCCCCATGTCGGAGAGAAAATGCTCCATCTTTGCGCTGAAACTGTCGGCCAGGGCGTCCCAGGCCGCGTCAGGGAAGCTCTCGAGGCTCGTCCTCAGGCGATCGATCCATCCGGAGGCATTGTAGATGACCTTGTTGTTCTTGAGCCTGGAAAAGGAATAGGTTCCGGAATTCTTGAGCAACCTGAGATGCTGGATCGGCTTGGCCACCAGCTTGTCCATGATGCCTATATCCTTGTATTCGATGCGGATGGGCATCTCCTGGAGGAAAAACCTGTCCTTTGTCTGGCCGGCGGCAGTTTCGAAATCCCCGGGATCGCCGAAAGCGTCCCTGCGTTTGGCGGGGGCCGGCATCCTGCCCGAACAATAGACATCGATCACGAGGGCGAAATAGGGGTCATAGGCGAAAATTTCCGATCGGGGGTCCAAGGTTATGCATTCGACGTTGTTCCACCCCGAAATCGTATCCTTGAGAAAATTGACAATCGCTTCAGCCTTGGCTTCCATAGTCTTCCACCTTTACGATCTCTAGGATGAAATAGTACCATAAGACTCCGGTATATTCCATCGCGGGAAAGGAGAAGAATGCCAATTTTTGCCGTAGCTCTGGTTCCGGAGGGCAACATTGTCCGCA
>PGXP01000382.1 GCA_002839205.1 Spirochaetae bacterium HGW-Spirochaetae-9 | reverse complement strand
TGCATGCACTTTTTCTTGTGATGCCATGAGTAACAATATATACTATAGAGTATATCATATATGATGTAGGCTTGTAGAGCACCAATTGGAGGAAACGATGATGGATAGCAGGGAACTTGGGTATGAGATCACCGCCATTGCGGCCGGCTTGGATGACTTCGAGCGCAAGACGTTCGATGGCAAGGGAATAATCGACGATGAAGGCCTGATTCCCCTCTATCTTGGACAGGATCTGATCCGCGCCCGCCACTACGCAAGTTGGAACGAGGTCGATGCCGATATCGCGGAAATCGCCGCCGAGATCGATGCCATGGAATTCGGGCCACGCAAGCTGTTCCTCCAGAAGCTGGGCAATTCGTTGCGCTCTGCAAGCACCCTGTTCCAGGGATCGGATCTGCCCTTCACCGAAAAATTGACGAACCTGGTCGGTGTTCCCGCCGAATCGTTGCATCCCTTGTTCATCGAAGATATGGGTGCGCGTCTGCTAGACAAGCTGAACCAGGCCGGTTTCTCCTCGGGAACACTCCGGGAGAAGGTATCCGCATGGGAACAGAGTGGGGGAATCCTCCCTGAACATCTGGAGACGGTCTTCACCGAACTGATGGCCCGGGCCCAGGAGCGTACCGACTCGATGATCGTGGATACCGACGGGTACACCATGGCATTGAATCCGGTACGCAATATCCATTATTCGGCGCGCTGCAATTTCTCGGCGGGGAAGATGGATTTGAATATGGACAACACCTTTTCCCGTGCGGCGCTGAAGCATCTGGTCGCGCACGAATGCTTCCCCGGCCATTCCACCCAGAACATCTACACGCTCAGGAGCTTCAAGAACGGGACCGCAACCGCCGATGTCCTGCTGTGCAGCCTCAACGGTATCACCGGTGTCATCCAAGAGGGGATCGGGGACCAGGGTGTCGAGATGATCGATTGGATCGAGGATATCAACGACGAGATCCAGGCATTGCTGCGCCGGTACCAGAGTTCCGTGGCGACCCAAGCCGCCTGGCGCATCAACATGGA
>PGXP01000381.1 GCA_002839205.1 Spirochaetae bacterium HGW-Spirochaetae-9 | reverse complement strand
AAAGAGAAGCATGCCTGTTGATCGATAGGGAGGATCGGAAGGATCGAAATAGGGAATTCTTCACGATCATTTTAGGGAAAAACGCTTGACCAAACACAATCTGGTCGTTCACCGAGCTGCTCCGGCAGATACTCGCGGCGCTGTCCGTGGAGTTCAAGCCCTACCAGCCCTCGGTGATGGTGCGGCTCATCCAGGAGCGGCTGATGGCGATCCAGAACGACGGCAAGAAGTGCATCGTCATCATCGACGAGGCGCATCTCCTGCGTCCGGATGTGTACGCGCAGCTGCACATCCTCGCGCAGCATCCGGAGGCGAGGAACTCGCTGTTCTCGCTCATGCTCTGCGGCCAGGAGGAGCTCGCCGAGAAGATCTCGACGCCGCAGTCGAGGCCGCTTCTGAGCAGGATCGCCGAGGGCTACTACGTGTCGGCGCTCTCCCACGACGATTTCGACGACTACATCGACCACCACCTGCAGCTCGCGGGGGCCAGGCATGAGGTGTTCGAGCCGCTGGGACGGGAGGCGGTCTGGCAATGCAGCAACGCCAACCTCAGGTCGATCGGGAACGCCTGCCTCGCCGCGATGCAGTACGCCGCCAACAACGACATCCGCATGGTCAACGCCGAGTGCGTGAGGAAGTCCCAGCGCGCCTGGTGGCACGACGCGTCCACGCATGCCCTTCCACCGGCATGGGAGGCCCGCCATGAGTAGCGCGAACTCCAGAACCCGAGGCGTTTCCTACTCGGCGATCGTGGAGAAACTGCGGAGAAGGGACCCCGTGTGGTCGGACGGGGAGGTCGGCAGGCTCATGTGGATGCTCTCCCAGGACGGCCCCGACTCACGGCGCAAGGGGGAGTTCGCCATGCACCTCTCGTGCAACATGATGGGCTTGGTCGACCGGCTGGAGACCTTGGTGATGGCGGACTCCCACGGGAACCCGGCCTTCAACGCGAGGCTGCTCCCTTTGTACAGAAGCTACCTCGGGCCCCTGAAAGACATCCCGATGCGGCTGTTCTGCGATGTGTGCA
>PGXP01000106.1 GCA_002839205.1 Spirochaetae bacterium HGW-Spirochaetae-9 | reverse complement strand
TTCTTCCTGTCGTGGCCATCTATTCCACCTTCATGCAGCGAGCCGTCGACCAGGTGCTCCATGATGTGGCTCTTCCGAACCTCCATGTCGTATTCGCCCTGGACAGGGCTGGTGCCGTGGGCGAGGATGGTGAGACGCACCAGGGTTTCTGGGATATCGCGCTTTTCAAGAACCTGCCGAATATGACGATGATGGCGCCATCGGATGGCGTCGAGCTGCAGGCATTCCTCGGTTTTGCTCTTGCGCAGCGGGGACCAGTCATCCTCCGATTCCCGAAGGCGAGGATAGAATGCGCCGAAGGGGCTGACAACGAGCCGATAGTGATGGGACGAGGAGTCTTCCTCAGGAAGCATCCCCGCTCATCCCTCCTCGTCTGCGCTCTCGGACCTGTCGCGCTCAATGCGGCGAGGGCCCTCGACCGGCTTGCCGCGAAGGGCATTCATGCCGACCTGTATTCGCTCCGCTTTGTCTGTCCCATCGATGAAGCCTACCTTGCTGGTCTCTGCAGAGGCTATTCGAAGATCATGACGGTTGAGGAAGGGTCCATTGGGGGCGGCGTAGGGGAATCGATCGTATCGATTCTGGCCCGGCGATCGTTGAAGGCAGAGGCGACAATTCTCGGCTTCGACGCGACGCCTCCAGCCCAGGCCAGCCGCGACGAACTCTTGCGCGAAGCAGGTCTCGACGAGGATGGGCTCTATGACTCGATAGGCAAAAGGGCTGGCGAAAATGAAGCCACGAGGGTCTATGAAGCGTTGCCTGTCGCTGCCAGGCTCTAGGACGCTCGAACTCGGCCTAAGGCCGGTGATCATGGGCATTGTCAATGTGACGCCCGATTCCTTCTTTGGCGAGAGCCGCAGGCCGGATCCAATCCAGGCTGCCGAACGGGCCCTCGCGCTTGTGGAGGAAGGAGCCGATATACTCGATTTCGGCGCCGAATCGACGAGGCCAGGCTCTGAGCCGGTAAGCCCCGAAGAGGAAGCCAAAAGGCTCATCCCTGCCATACGGGAGTTCAGAAAAAGGTCGAAGGCCCTGCTTTCGGTGGATACCCGACGCGCCGATGTCGCCAGGGCAGCCCTGGATGAGGGGGCTGACATGATAAACGACATCGGCGCGCTCGGCGCACCCGGAATGGCCGACGCCGTGGCCAGATCCGGCGCTGCCATCATCCTCATGCACATGCGCGGAAACCCGGCCACGATGCAGAGCGACCCTGTCTATGGCGACTGTGCCGCCGAAGTGAGGGATTTTCTTCTCGCCGCGGCGAGGAGAGCCCTTGATGCGGGCATTTCGCCCTCAAGCATCGTGTTCGATCCAGGCATAGGTTTCGGCAAGCTTCTTGCCCACAATCTCGATCTGCTGCGGAGGCTTTCTCTGCTGGCCGATTGCGGGTATCCTGTTCTTGTGGGCTTGTCGCGAAAACGTTTTATCGGCGAACTCACCGGTCAGCCAGTCGAGAATCGGCTCGCCGGGAGCCTGGGAGCCGCCTGCGCCGCCTGGGTACAAGGCGCCGATATTTTCAGGGTTCACGATGTCGCGGCGACAAGGGACGCTCTCGGCGTTTTCGCCGCGGCGAGACAGAAGCAGAAGGGGGATCAATGGACCTGAACGTCGTAGGATCTCTGTTCACGACCTACATAAGGCCCGTCCTCGATGTTCTCCTCCTCGCCTTTCTTATCTACAACACCTATCAGATCCTTGTAAAAACCCAGGCAGTGCAGCTGGTAAAAGGCATACTGCTTCTGGCCGGGATTTATGCCGGCGCCTTTTTTCTCCAGCTCTCCACGGTCACCTGGATCCTGGGGATCGTCGCCCCCGGCTTGGTGATAGGCCTCGCCATCATTTTCCAGCCGGAGCTGAGGAAGATATTCATGCACCTCGGGCAAGGCAGGCTTTTCCGTGCCAACAACCAGCCTCGGGCCAGCCAGATCGAGGCTTCGGTCACAGCCTGCGAGATTCTTGCCCAGACAAAACGAGGAGCGCTTCTCGTCTTCAACAGGAATGTTGGGCTGAAGGAGATCATCGACAAAGGGATAAGGCTCGATGCGTTGCTGACTTCAAGTCTTCTTGTCACGATTTTTGGCCATGACAATCCCCTCCACGATGGGGCAGTTGTCATTCAGGACAACAGGATCGCGGCAGCAGCCTGCTTTCTTCCCCTCTCCGACCAGCAGGATATAAAGAAGAGTTTCGGCAGCCGCCATCGGGCAGCACTCGGCATCACCGAGGAATCCGATGCCGTCGTCCTCGTCGTGTCGGAGGAGACTGGGGCAATTTCCCTGGCGTATGACTCGAAGCTCTACTACGGGATACCGGGTGAGCAACTGAGGGCAAAACTCCAAAAGCTTCTGGAAGGCGAACAGGCAGCATCGGAAGAGGAAAAGCATTATGAGGCCTGAACGTTTCTTCCTGAGTCTGTTCGCCGATTGGCCCGCCAAGGTTCTCTCCCTGGCAGTAGCCCTCCTTCTCACCCTGTTTTTCAATCTCACCCGCCTCGAGCAGCGGACGATCAACATTCCCTTGACCGTCTCCATCAACGATGAAATGGCACCTTCCAGCCAGTATCCGCGCATGGTGCGGGTGAGCCTGCGGGGCGAGCGCGATGTTATCTATGGCATTCGCGAGGATGAGATTTCCGCATCGCTGGATCTCGTGGCCTACAAGAGCGAGGGCGTATTCAAGGCGCCCATCCGCCTTGAAAAGGGGGGGAACGCGCTCACCGCCGATCCTCTGGAAATCCATCCCGAGCCGGCGGAGATTGCCATAGGGCTGGAACAAAGGATGATGAAAAAGGTGCCCGTGACGCCTTCCTTCAAGGGCTTCCTCGAATCGGGCTTTGAGCTCACCACCTTCGATCTCAGCCCGGCTGAGGTGACTATCTCAGGCCCGGCCGGCCTCGTTGCGCGGACGACGGAGATAGCGACGGATACGATAGAACTGAGCGGAAAAAAATCCGACTTCACGGTCAATGTGCGACTGCTCAAGAAGGAGAGCCTTCTCTCGCTCGAAGACAGGGAGGCCGTGGTATTTGCCGCAAAGGTGCGAAAGGCCTTGGATGTGATGAATTTTGTGAACATCACCATTCTTCCGGAAGGCCTCCTTCCCTCGCTCGTTATCGCCGACATCCTTCCGACAGGCCAGGTGCGGATGAGAATTCCCGAAGAGACTCTCGCCGGCTTCGACCAGAAAACCATGCTCTCCATCGACCTGTCGGCCTTTACAAAGCCCGGAACCTATACGGTCGATGTAGTGGTGAAAGCCCCTCTAGGAGCGATAGTGGAATCCTACGAACCTCAGACCATCACAGTGAGCCTCCAGTGATAAAAGGCATAGGCATCGATATCGTACATGTGAAGCGAATCCAGCGCTGGTTGGCGATACCGGGTCTCGTCGAGCGCTATTTCCATGCCGAGGAGTTGGCGGCATCGAAAACTCGTGGCGGAGGCCTCGCCCTCTCCCTCGCGGCGCGCTTTGCCGCGAAGGAAGCCCTGGGGAAGGCGATGGGCACCGGCCTTGCCCAGGTACGGCTCAAAGATATCCTCGTACGCAACAATCATAACGGCAAACCCTGCATCATCCTCGAAGGCTCGGCGATGAAGCGCTTTGAAGCGCTGGGCGGAGGCATTATCCACTGTTCACTCACCCATGAGGGGGAAAACGCCGTCGCTCTTGTGGTCATTGAGAACCTGGCGGGCGAGGGATGAAGGAGAGAGCTATCCGTCTCGTCGTTTCCTACGATGGCACGGGTTTTGGGGGCTGGCAGCGCCAGAAGAATGCACGATCGGTGCAGGAAGAGCTGGAGAAAGCCCTGGAGAAGATGCATGACCATCCCGTAAGGCTCACGGGCGCGGGGCGCACCGACGCCGGGGTTCATGCTCTCGGCCAGGTGGCAGGATTCTTCACCGATATCGTCTCCATACCGGCCGGGAAGTTTCTTCCTGCCCTCAATCAGCTTCTGCCTCGCGACATCCGCATTGTGGCCGCAGGCGACGCTCCGCCCGACTTCCACGCCCGCTTCGATGCTTCCTTGCGGAAATACAGGTATTTCATTCTCTGTGGGGATGCCCAGGATGCTTTTTCCCAGCGCTATGCCTGGCATGTTTCCCGACAGCCCTCCATAGGGAAGCTGAATGCTATGGCTTCGGTTATCGCAGGCGAGCATGACTTTTCGGCCTTTGCCTCGGCCAAGGACATCAGCCTTTCCAAATGCCGCTTCATACAGGATTCGAGTTTCTGGTTCGAAGGTGGAAAGCTTGTGTACCAGGTGTCTGCCAACGCCTTTCTCTGGAGGATGGTGCGCTCCCTCGTGGGGACGATGCTTTTCTTCGAACCCAAATGCGGCGATGAAAAGGACGCGGCCTTCCTCATGAAGAGCATTCTTGAAAGCCGTGACAGGAAAAGGGCAGGTCCGACAGCCCCTCCCCAGGGCCTCTTCCTGTGGAATGTGGAGTACGGACCCCGGAACCACGGCCACGCGAAGCGCTCTCAAGAAGATTCCCCTGCGGTTGATTGATCATTTTTCACAAAGCGAATGACTTCCTCGATTTCATCCTGTATCATGGACGTATGTGGAACTATTTTGAACCCAAGGATGTGCGCTGGTACAGCTGGAAGCTCGATGGAGCTTCCGTATGGGTCCGGAAGAACGGCGAGGAGTGGAAGTTCGCCGTCGCTCCCATTCCCTTCAAGCAGCTCAATCCGGAAAGCGCGGGACCGATCGAAGATGAGGTGCCAGCGGATCTTCCTGTAAGTTTCGCCGTATCGGCCGGAAAACGGATAGGGCTGCGGCCGAGTCTGAGCGAAATTCCCTACCTCGTTTCGGCACGCAACGAGATCAAGATTCTGCCCGGTTCGGAGGCATGGTTCGCTATCGCCCTTCCTCCTCTTCTCAGGTTTGAGCTGGAAGGGGGCATTGTTCTCCATCATGCTTCGCCCTTCACGGTTTCAAATACCTGGTTCGGCGACAAGACGGCGGGGAACCTCTGCCTTTCCCTGCCTATAGAGCTGGACCCCTACTGCAACGGAGAGAAGTCCTTCGACAAGCAAATAAGCAGTGCCAATGCCGCCAGCGAAGTTTCGCCTGAAGCGTCGAGCAAGTACCTGCGCTGCCGTTCCCTCATCCAATGCAAGCTCGTCGTGCGCAATCGCTCGAAAGAGCCAGTTGACCTGAATCGGATGGCCGTATTCACCGATCTCATGAATCTCTACGTGAAAGGTTCAAGCCTTGTTTCGGATACGGTAGTGATTACGGCCACCGCCGATGGTTCGCTGCAGAACAGCATCGACGAGAAGCCCTTCCGCGGGCTCACCAAGATACATGAAGCGAAAAAGACGGGCTTGAGTGAGGTTTTTATCCGTCGTGGCGTGAGCTTCCTCCGAAGCATCACAGGTCTTTAGGAGGATGCGAGCATGAATACCGACATGATACCCGATTTTCTCACAAGCCTCGCGGACGACCTGACGAAGCCCGAATCCTGGAAAAAGGCGCTTGGAGTGGGACTCGCTCTTGTCCTCATCCTGGTGATTTCCAGGGTTCTCCAGATAATCGTCGCAAAAACGCTCAGGAAGACGATGCCTGAGCCGCGAGCTCTCATGATCAAGAAGGCCATCAGATATCTCGGCTATGTTATTGCCGCGACCACGCTCATGAAAGCCTTTGGCCTCGACCTGTCAGCACTGCTTGGAGCCGCCGGCATCGCTGGTATCGCCATCGGCTTCGCCGCCCAGACATCGATTTCAAACCTCATAAGCGGGCTCTTCCTCATCTCAGAAAAACCTTTCCAGATTGGCGACTCCATCCAGGTGGGCGACATCACGGGCATTGTCATGTCGGTCGACCTTCTCTCGGTGAAGCTCCAGACCTTTGACAACCGCTTTGTCCGCATACCGAACGAGACCATAATAAAGACCAATGTGATCAATATTTCGAGGTTTCCCATACGCAGGCTGGACGTCTGGGTGAGCGTCGCCTATAGCTCCGATCTGGAAAAGGTTAAAGACCTGCTCAAAGATATTGCGGCGAAAAATATCCATGTCCTGGACAATCCCGCTCCCCTCATTTTTTTCGATAAATTCGACGCTTCGGGCATCAATATCCTGTTCGGCCTGTGGTTTGAGATTTCGAAGCTGCTGGATGTGAAGAATTCAATCATCATTGATATCCACAAGCGCTTCGCCGCCGAGGGTATAGAGATTCCTTTCCCGAAAATGGACGTCATCCTGAGGGAGAACGGAAGCTGAT
>PGXP01000380.1 GCA_002839205.1 Spirochaetae bacterium HGW-Spirochaetae-9 | reverse complement strand
CTCAATTTCAGGCATGCCGGATTCGAGTTTGTGGGTAGGGGATACCTGTTCGGGCTTCCTTTCCCGTTCCTGCTCGCCTTGGGGGTTATCGTGTTGGGGACCGCCATCACCCGGCTGACTCCTATGGGACTGTATATCCAAGCCGTAGGTGGCAATAGGAGTGCCAGCAACTTCTCAGGTGTGAATACCCGTCTCGTACTGCTGTTCGTCTATATCTTCAGTGGTTTTGCCGCCGGGTTGTCCGGCCTGGTCATGACAAGCGACATTACGGGAGCCGATGCCGGATTCATGGGATTGTATATGGAGCTCGACGCAATTCTTGCAGTCGTTATCGGTGGGACACCGATGGAGGGCGGCAAATACAATGTCGGCGGAACGGTGATCGGAGTACTCATCATACAGACTTTGACCACAACGATCCTGACCAAGGGTATTCCGACAGAATACACGCTCCTGGTAAAGGCAATCGTAGTGGTGGTCGTGCTTATCATCCAATCGAACAAGATGCGGGAAGTGATGGGTAAACGACAAGGCAAGGTGATGGTCAAGGGGGGATCTGCAATATGAGCCGCAAACGATTGTTCCAGATTTCCCGTCGTGACATGCCTTTGGTGGCTACATTCATTGTATTCCTCCTGTTGTATGCCTTTGGTGGTTTCAGTTACCGCAATTTCATGACTCCACGTGTTTTTCTCAATTTGTTGACGGACAACGCAGTATTGGGTATCACTGCGGTCGGCATGACCTTCGTCATCATCTCGGGTGGAATCGACTTGTCGGTCGGGGCGGTGATCTCCACCACTGCCATGATCGTCGCCGTGTTGACCAAAGCCGGTATGAACAACGTATTTGTCATTACCATAGCGTTGCTTTTTGGTACGACACTCGGGTTTCTGATGGGTGGCATGATCCAGTACTTCCAGACACCCCCGTTTATTGTTACCTTGGCGGGTATGTTCTTTGCCCGCGGATTGGGGTATGTGTTGAGTTTGGGATCGGTGCCGATCACGCATCCCTTCTATACCAAT
>PGXP01000379.1 GCA_002839205.1 Spirochaetae bacterium HGW-Spirochaetae-9 | reverse complement strand
GCAGGTGGGCAAGGTCCGAACCGAAACCGATATCGCAAAGGATTTGCAGGACGAGCAGAACAGTTTCATCTCGGTCGGTGGAAAGATCGTCTATCCGAAAAGCTCCAGGCAACGTACGTTTATCCGCCTGATGCGTGAACGGCAACTCGTGTTCAGTATCGGACCGGCGGGAACCGGAAAGACGTTCCTCGCCATTGCCCATGCATTGGGTGAAGTACTCGGCGGACGCAAGCAGAAGATCATCTTGACCCGTCCTGTTGTCGAAGCCGGGGAAAGCCTCGGATTCTTGCCTGGGGATCTGACACAAAAGATCGGCCCATACCTCAGACCTCTCTACGATGCCATGGAATACCTGCTCCCTCCAGCAATCATAAAACGGTTGGAGGACAATGGTGCGGTCGAGACGGCCCCCTTGGCGTATATGAGGGGACGGTCGCTGAACAATGCCTGTGTGATCCTCGATGAGGCACAGAACACAACCACAGAGCAAATGAAGATGTTCCTTACCCGGTTGAGTGAGAACTCGACCGCAGTCATCACCGGCGATGTCACACAGGTCGACCTGCCACGAAGTAGGAAAAGTGGACTTGTGCATGCGGCGGCGATACTTCATGATGTACCGGGGATCGGGTTTGTTGAATTCGATTCTTCCGATGTCGTGAGAAGCAGGATGGTCCAAAGGATAATTGATGCGTATGAGAAAGATGCATACCGTTCCTGACAAGTTTAAGGAGAACCCGTTGTGGATCAGGCTGTTGATCCTGATCCTGTGTGTCCTCATATCCGCTGGCGCGATCCTCCTGCCGACCCTTTTGGCGAACGACACCCAATTGATCACCGAGGATGTCCGAACCCGCTATACGGTAGGCTCCTTGGCCGAGAACGATGTGCGTGCGAAGGAAACCTTCCATTATATCGATGAGGGGGAAACCCGGAGACAGCAGGTACTCGCAGCCAAATCGGTGTTACCCCATTTTCACATCTCCATGATCGAATCGAGAAAAATGCTAGCCATGGTCGATGCATTGTTCGT
>PGXP01000378.1 GCA_002839205.1 Spirochaetae bacterium HGW-Spirochaetae-9 | reverse complement strand
ATCCGCAGTCAGAGCTGCATCCGCTTCCAGCGCTGCATCCGCAGCACCCAAGCGGCGCGGCAGACCTCTCGGGTCCAAGAACAAGAATAAATAATCAAGTAGAGGGCGGGCATTCGCCCGCCGACTGTTTAAAAAAGGGGGTCTGACCCCCTTTTTAAATTTTTTGTATCGAGCAAAATGGTGACAGGCCCTTCGTTTGTGTAGCGGATCCGCATGATTTCCTGGAACATGCCTGTTTGCACATGCAGGCCTTGGTTGCGCAATTTTTTGCAGAAAAGCTCGTACAGGTACCGAGCGCGCGCTGGCTCCGCAGCCTGGGAATACGAGGGCCTCCTGCCTTTTCTTGAATCGGCGTACAAAGTAAATTGCGAAATGACAAGCGCCTCATATCCAAGATCCAGCACTGAAAGGTTCATTTTTTGCTGCTGATCCACAAATATCCTGAGGTGAGCGATTTTTTCAGCAAGATATGATGCATCTTCATCAGTGTCATCGACCCCCACACCAACATACACAAGTATCCCATTCGAGATGCGGCCGCAAAGGCGCTCTCCGGAATTGTCTTCCGGTTGCATGGTGACGGAGGCTTCTGATACTCGCTGTACAACTGCTCTCATCTTGTATTCAACCCCCCGTTGCTCTATTAGTTCTGGGGTATCGGATTCGCTCCACCCTGTTCGAGTGAATCGAGCTCAGACAGAATTTGTTGCAAATCCTCATCGCTCAGTACATCGACATTCTGGATTGCACTGTCTATTCTTGCAAGCAAACTTCGGATTGCTTCCACGTCGAGCGCGGGCAGGGACATCTGTTCTGTGCTATTCTGCTGCGCTTCGGTTGTTTGCTGCTCTGCTTTGGGAGGATAATTATCTGCCAGCCATGCGAGGAATTCATTTCCTGGACCACCGGTAAGCCATCTGCTTGAAACCTTTATGACTCCTTTTGCAGGAACAATTCTCTCATTCCAGTACAACCCAAGTGCCGAGTCATTTATGGAGTATGGCGAAAGCGTAAAGCCGCGCATAAGCGAAGAATCAT
>PGXP01000105.1 GCA_002839205.1 Spirochaetae bacterium HGW-Spirochaetae-9 | reverse complement strand
GCCATCGATGGTTGAGCACGTTCTCAATACGGTTGCCGAGATACGGCGCAGGGGAGTGACGGTGCTCCTCGTCGAGCAGCTCGTACAGGAGGCCCTCGAAATCGCTGACAGGGGCTATGTGATCCAGACTGGACGCATCGTGGAGGAAGGCAGGGCATCCGTCCTCCTCGATTCGCCCCAGGTTCGCTCTGCCTATATGGGGATGTGACAGCACAGGGCTATGGGAGGCACTATGAAGCGATCGATGGTTGTCGCCATTTTTCTGCTCTGTCTTTCGGCGCCGCTCTTCGCCCAGGAGGGCTGCACCGTAGCGGATGAGGGGAGAGCATCGCTTCCTGTAGCCCTTCCCCTTACTGCGGCCGGCGAGGATACGCTTTGGAAGGTCATCCTCCTTTCCTCGCGCTGGGATTACGATCACCTCCTGCGGCTGGCCAAGGTTTCGGGCATCATCTTCAATGCGGGCGAAGAGAGGATACGCGGCGCGGGCCTCCAAACATTGGTGCTGGATGGCGCCGGCCGCAGTATCTCATATGCTTGGAAAACCGGATCGAATGTCTATCTTGAAGCAGGGTCCTACGATACAATTTCCATGGAAATACTTTTTCCACAAGGTCCCGGACCGGCAACAATCACTATCGAGACAATAGCCGTTACAGGTTCTTGTGGGTGGTAAATCAACACAGCACAAGCTTCATGGAGGCAATACTGGAGGTCGATGGACAATGGGAGTAATCGTCGAATCACTGACAGAGAAAGCTTTTCGTCAAATACTGGACATGATTGTCACCTTCAAGCTGGAACCAGGTCAAATTGTATCGGAGAATGAGATTAGCCGGACCTTGGACATGGGCCGTATGCCCATTCGCGATGCCTTCAAGCGGTTGGAATCCGATGGTCTCGTATCCGTATTGCCCAAGAAGGGCGTAATGATATGCATGGCCCATGCAGAAGAGCTTTTCCTCCAGCTGGAAGTTCGTAGGATTCTTGAAGAACTCATCGTCAGGAGGGCATGCAAGTACGCGAACCCCCTGGAGCGGGAAAAGATACTTGAGCTGGCCAATTCCTATGAGGCTGCAACCTTGGATTCGGATCCGGTGCTTGCCGTTCATGTCGATGAGGAGTTTCACAAGCTTCTGGGGGAATCAGCCAAAAATCCCTTTGCCTCCAAGGCTATTTCGCCCTTCTACGCTCGATTCCAAAGGGTATACTTCCACGATTATACGGTTAACAGAGAACAGGTGCTGAAAAATAATTACACCCATATTGATCTGATGCGTTCGATCGCGTCTGGGGACGAGGAGAAGGCTGTCGCCAGCCTACGGCTGATGCTCAAGAACCTGGAAGACCTGGTTGCCGGATCGATGAAGTCGTGGTTGCCTGAGGATAGCCCCACGATGCCCCCATGATTTTCCGATACAGCGAAGCGCCGAGCGTCAACAGCATAATCATCGAGAAAATGCTCTGGGCGGCGAAAGTTAAAGTTTCCCAGGGCAGTGAAAAGCCTGATTTCCGGGCGAGAGACTATTCAAAAAGCATCGTAAGTCCACATCCTCCCGAACATCTCCGTCTGAGAGTCGATGTTGGGAAAAGCGAATGCGCGGGCAGATCGGTGCACTGGATTTCATCCAAGGCCGGAGCAGGGTCAACCACGGTGCTTTTCCTGCACGGCGGCTCTTACATCATCAACGCCACACGGCCGCACTGGCGCTATCTGGCCGGTCTCGCCGAGCTTTCTGGCTGCACTGTTGTCGCTCCCGACTACCCGCTCGCGCCGGCTCATTATTACGCCGATGCCTACCTCATGCTCATTGAGCTATATCGGCAGCTCTGCGCCGAGGAGGGACCACGGAAAATTGTCCTGATGGGCGATTCGGCCGGAGGAGGCTTAGCCCTGGGATTGGCCATGATGCTTCGCGACGAGAAGATGCCCGCACCGGAAGCCATCGTGATGCTCTCGCCCTGGCTCGACGTGACGATGAGCAATCCTCATATTGGGGAAATTGACCATAGCGATCCCTTTCTCAATGTCGGCGCCCTTATACGCGCAGGGCAGTCCTGGGCCAGGGGGAGCAATCCCCGGAAACCGCTGATCAGTCCGATCTATGGCCAGCTGGAAAACCTGCCACCCCTCCATCTTTTTATCGGCACGAAGGATATTTTGGCCGCGGATTGCAGACGTTTCAGAGGCCTTTGCCTCGCTGCCAAGGCCCGGCTGGCCTACTATGAATTCGAAGGCATGGTCCACGATTGGATGCTCCTCGATTTCAAGGAAGCGAAGATGGCAGCCGCGCAGATAGCGTCAATAATTACCGGAATCGGAGATCTTTAATCATCATGATGAATTATAAGTATTATAAATGCATACAGGGAGATTTATTATGAAATATAGATCGTGGATATACCTGACAGTGCTCATTGGCGCTGGCCTGATATCCTGCACAAGCCTTCCCCCGATTCCAGGCACCGATGGGCAGGGTTCAGCGAGAATAACAAAATTCACCATAACAAAGGCCGACAATGCTTTCATAAAGGAGTTTTCGATCGCCTGCGACATCCAGGAAGGAGCGGATTCAGGCATCATCCATGGCATTCTGCCCGCAGGGACGAAACCATTCATCAACGTCCGATGGACGACGAAAAAAGGCGTCCTATGGGTCGACGGCATCCGATTATCGTCCAAGAAACCGCTGGATTCAAGCAGCGTAAGCCAAATCGTAGCCGTCGATGCCCAGGGCAAGACGCGATTATATCGCCTCGATATCCGCGAAGCCGCGATCCCTACCATTTATATAGAAACCGAAAATAGTGCGCCGATACTCACTAAAACCGATTGGGTGAAAGGTAAGGTCTCCATCGTGGGAGGAAGCACTTCCTGGTCGAAACCGCTCAAGGCTTCGGGGATGAAGGTGAGAGGGCGTGGCAACTCCACCTGGGGCATGGCGAAAAAGCCCTATCGTTTTACACTCGATGAGGCGGCTCCTGTTCTTGGGCTCCCCAAGGCTAAAAAGTGGGTTCTCCTCGCCAACTATTCCGATAAAAGCCTTTTACGGAATTTCGTGGCTTTTTCCGTCGCTTCCACGCTGGATGGACTCGAGTACCCGGTTCATCAGTACCCGGTGAACCTCTACCTGAATGGCGAATACGAGGGCATCTATGGATTGGGTGAACAGGTGGAGACTGGAGCGGGAAGGGTGAGCATAGAAAAACCTGACGACAGCCCCGAAACCTCGTTTTTCATAGAAGTGAATATGAGAATCGATTCGGAAACCGAAAAAGGTGTCCTTGGCAAGGATTTCTTCATGAGTCCTTCGGGATTGAAGCTGGAATACAAGACGCCCGATACCGATGTAGTTTCGGATATTCAACGTAAGAATATCGCCGCCTTCATCGCAGAAGCGGAAAAGGCGATTCTCGCCGGCGAGGGATACGAACGATATATCGATGTGGATTCTTTCATCGACTGGCTCATCATGGAGGAGCTTTTCAAGAACCAGGATTCCATATTCCTTTCAAGCGTCTATCTCAACCGACAGAAGGGCGGCAAGCTCACGCTGGGGCCTGTCTGGGATTTCGATCTTGCTGCCGGCAATTCCGACTATGGAGCCATAGGCCAGCAGCCGACTAAGGATCCCGAGGGCTGGTTCCCACTCTATTCCGAATGGTTTTCCGGATTGTACCGCGACCGGGTCTTCAGACAGGCTGTCGCACTCAGGTGGAGTACCCTGAGGGCTAAGCTCGAGCAAAAGACCTTTGAGGCGATAGAAGAGTATACAGCGCTGCTTTCCGAGGTCCAGGAAGACAATTTCCGCAGATGGCCCATAATGGGGGTCTATGTCTGGCCGAATCCTCCCGAACTGGTAGCAGCCGCAACCTATGAAGCCCAGGTGGAGGCGCTTGCAGCCTGGTTCCGTGCGAGATTCCTTTGGATGGATGGGGCTATGCGGATTCTTGCCGATATGTGATAAAAGCGAGGGCGGCGCCCGCAGGACGCCGCCCTCCTTTTATGTCACTTCCGGCTATTCGGCGTTTTCCACCGCAAACTGCCAGTATTCAGCGTCATGACCATCCTCGACGGCATAGCCTGGAGGAAGGGGAGCCGCTTCGGAAGCGAAGGCAGGGGCTGTAAAGTATTGAATTCCAGCGGGATCGGGGGTCTCGGCTACGCTTTCGCCGGCGGCTCCGGCCGCCGCAGCCTTCTCGCTTGGCTCGGACTCTTTGCGGGCTCCGGCAGGGCCGTGCAGCTTTTCCCATTCGGCTATGCGCTGCCCCTTGAGGAACTTTTCGGCCACAGAGGGGAAGAGTTCGAGGAGGAGCTCTTCTTTTTCGTCGACGGCGAGGGGATGTCCGCCCGCCTCGGCCAGGGTCGGGTTGGGCTGCTTCGCGTAGTTGGACGTGTCGTAGGGAATTTCTTCCTTTATGCCGCAAATCTTGAAGCGGAAATCGGGATTCACGGGCCAGGGCGTCTTGCCGTAGGAGCCTTTCACCAGCTCGGCGAAATTCTTGGAAACATTGGCGTAGACATCCTCGCCCTTTATTTTGGAAACGACATAGTTGACCGCCTGTACGCCGACGATCTGGCTTGTCGGCGTGACGAGGGGTGGAACGCCGGCATCGAGGCGGACGATGGGCACTACCCTGAGCACCTCAGAGAGATGCTGTTCGAGTTTGGCTTCCTTCAGCTGTGCCATCATGTTGGTGTACATGCCGCCGGGGATCTGCGCCGTCTGCACTATGGCATCGGGTTCGGGATAGTTGAAGGCTGCTTCGATCTGCCTGCAGCGCTCGAGAGCCTTGGTCAGCTTCCCTCCTACCGTCAGCTCAAGGGCATCGTCGAAGAGGCTGTTCAGTTCGGCAGGAAGATGATCTTTGGACAGGTCCATCTGGGGGGGAAGACGCTTGTACTGATCGAATTTCGATAGTTCTGCCCGTATGAAACGGAGCGCTCCATCGATCCTGGCCACGGCCGCGTTGTCGACGCCCGTATCCATGCCCAGCTTGTCGGCGAATATTCTGATGATCTCGTAGGCCGGAGCAGCCGGTCCGCCGGAAAAGGAGAGGATAGCGGTGTCGACGATATCGACGCCGTTGACCATGGCGGCGAGGAGGCTGGCGACACCAAAGCCGGGCGTGCAGTGGGTGTGGAGGTCGACGGGGATGCCAATCTCATTCTTGAGCGCCTTGATCAGTTTGGCCGACATCGCCGGATCGATGAGGCCGGCCATATCCTTGATAGTGATCATGTCGGCACCGACAGCCTCGAGCGCTTTTGCCTTTTTCACGAAATAGTCGATGTTGAAAATATTGTTGGGGAGGCTCTTGCCTGAGAGCAGGGCCTTAAACCGCTCCATCCCCGAAAATTTAGGATCCACGGTATAGCAGACCGCGCAGTCTGCCATGCCACCCGCTTCCTTGACGAAGCGGATTGAGGATTTCATGTTCTCAATATCGTTGAGGGCATCGAAGATGCGCATTATATCGATGCCCGACTTCACAGCGTTGCTGCAGAAGCCCTCGATCACCGAATCGGGGTAGGGGTTGTAGCCAAAGAGATTGCGCCCCCTCGAGAGGGCGGTGAGCTTCGATGAATTCCCGATCCCTGACTTGATCGACTCCAGTCTTTCCCAGGGGCTTTCGTTGAGATAGCGCATCACGGAATCCGGGACGGCGCCTCCCCATACTTCCATCGCATAGAAGTTGGCCTTTCTGTAGTCGGGAAGAACCTTGTCGACCTGGGCCTGGTTCATCCGCGTTGCGAATTGGGATTGCTGACCGTCGCGAAGCGTCAGATCTCGAATCTTGAGCTGCTTGTTCATTGCGTAGCCCCTCCGAAAAATTTCTGCGTGCAGTTCGTATGAGTATACAACCCAAGCGTAAAATCGAAAAGTAGGGCGCAGTCAGGGCTCACTATGAGCTTGAACGAGGCACAATTGTTTTGACATAATCCGCATTTCCCCCTATAATGACGACTATGCCGCATTCCTATACGCGCCTCGCTCGCACGTGAAACGTGCTTTCCTTGTGTCGAAAAGCGTGGCAGGAAAAAATCGCGACCTGTATAGGCCGGGAGCGGCGAACCGCATCGCAAGAGCAAGGTATGGCTGAACAAAAAAAAGGCTATTTCCATGTCATCCGCGAGAAGTACTGCAAAGGCTGCGGCATCTGTGTCGCATTCTGCCCCAAACACCTTCTCGTATTGAAGAACGGCAAAGTTTTCCCCGAAAAACCCGAGATCTGCATCGGGTGCCGCATGTGCGAATTCAGGTGCCCCGATTACGCGATCGAGGTAAAGCCGCTTGAGAGCGAGCCGAACCACTC
>PGXP01000377.1 GCA_002839205.1 Spirochaetae bacterium HGW-Spirochaetae-9 | reverse complement strand
GATGGATGGATCGCTGGATCATGGCATCCAATACCCCAAATACCGCCGTATAGAGCTGGAAGACGGAGAAGGTGATGGCAAACGCGGCCACAACCTTGGCAAAGAAGCCTGTATATACGCGGTAGTCCGACTCTTTGTCGAATTTCTTCAGAATCGCCTGGCTGTCGACCGGCTGGTCATCGTTGATTATTTGTTCGCTCATGGAAGAGCCTTCCTCCTGGAAAAATTGTAATCATTCTCCCTGCTTTCAGGGTTATCAAAGACTCCACAGGTACCCATTCGGTAAATGGGTGAAAGTTGCCGTCGATCAGAAGACCATGATCCGGAAGGTGGGACACTCTGATGTCGAGCCGCGCGAATGACCGGCTCATATCGATGACAAAGCGACCATCCTCGATACGGAAAGCTTCGCCTCCGTCCGAGGGCATGCCTACTCCGTATGCGTCGTACCGCAATCGCACAAGTTTCAGCTCTTTGCCTGAGACGATAAATTCTTCGTCAACGGGCGTCTTGTGGATCGAATGGATGTAGCAATGAACAAAGCTGCCTCCAACGAGCGGGAGCTCGGTCAGCTTCTGTCCACTTTCGTCGAAAAGCAGCAGCGAAGGCACAACAGAAACCGAAGTTGCCAGCATCGCTGCGGTCAAAATCAGGAGGAAGGCAGTGACGATAGCGGCAAAGAAATGCTTTCTGTTGCTCGCTTTCATGCTGCCTTCCTGTCAGAACGCTGTCTATTTATTTTCCTTGTAGAACTTTTCAGCACCAGCATGCAGGGGAATGGACATGCCTTCGAGAGCGCTGGCTAGCTTGATGTTGGCGCCCTGGGAATGGGCGGCGACAAGCCTCGGGCCATTGGCGAAAATGGTCTTCAGCATATCGTAGACAAGATCGGCATCGAGCTTTGCGCTGACGGCGAGCATGGACTTCATGCACAGGGAGGGCGTGTCGACCGTGATACCGTTGTAGGTATTGGCGGGCACGACCGTGGGAGCATAGAACGACCACTTGGCCATGAGCTTGTCCTGGAGAGCCTTGTCGACC
>PGXP01000104.1 GCA_002839205.1 Spirochaetae bacterium HGW-Spirochaetae-9 | reverse complement strand
GCCACATTCATCGCTTCGATTTCAAGGCAAATTCCTCTCCATATCACACCCTATCACCCTGCTTTCAGATACAGGCATCCGCCCATTCCCGCCGAGAGGATGGAACGCCTTGCGGCACCTGCCTATGACCGACTGGATCATGTCTACTTCGCGCGCCCCATCCTCGCCTGAGACGTCGTCTGAGACGTCGCATCAGGCGTACAAAAAATAATTTTGGCCTATTGACATAAAAAAGACTTTTCGGCATTGTAATGCCTGCCGATTGCACGGTGGGTGTAGCTCAGGTGGTAGAGTGCCAGACTGTGGATCTGGTTGTCGTGGGTTCAAACCCCATCACCCACCCAGAGCCCGAATCCTACTGCCGCTATGCAGGAGTTGGGTCTGTACCTTGAGCGCCCGTAGCTCAGCTGGATAGAGCGACGGACTTCGAATCCGTAGGTCGCAGGTTCGATTCCTGTCGGACGCATTAGTTCTTTTGTATTGGGCCGCTAGCTCAGCTGGCAGAGCAACAGACTCTTAATCTGTGGGTCGCAGGTTCGAAACCTGCGCGGCTCATGAACTTGGGTTTATGTCTATCATCCGCCCTGCGGAAGACTGACATTCGCCCTTGACATCGCGGTAGTCGTTCCGCTAGCATGCGCCTCGTGCGCGAGAGTGGTGGAATGGCAGACACGCTAGACTTAGGATCTAGTGCCTTACGGCGTGAGGGTTCAAGTCCCTTCTCTCGCAAGCTTGCCCCCCAGGGCTTCTTGTGTCGGGAAGGCGCGTAATTGCGCGGGAATAGCTCAGTGGTAGAGCGCGACCTTGCCAAGGTCGATGTCGCGGGTCCGACTCCCGTTTCCCGCTCCAACATGTGGCGATTCGGAACCTAACCGAATCGCCTTTTTTTTTGCGTCGAACGGGGATATATTCAATGGAACAGAATCCTCGCCGCGCTTTTATGCCTGCCGTTTGCGCAAGGCAATACTTTCCTTCCAAGAGGAACATATGGTTATCTCCGAGAAAAAGATCGAAAAGCTGGAACATTCCAAGGTAAAGATGACGGCGACCGTCCCTGCGGCCGATGTCAAGGCTATGTACGATGAAATGATGCGTGAGTATACGAAGAGCGTGAAGCTCGACGGATTCAGGAAGGGCCACGTCCCCGCCTCGGTGCTGGAGCGCAAGTTCGGCGAAAGCCTCAGGCTCGACGCGATGAGCCGCGTTCTCGAAAAGTCCGTCGAGGCAGCCCTCGCCGACAGCGAAGAAAAACCCCTCGCCTACGAAGCCCCGGCGCTGGATGGCGAGCCCGAGTTCGCCATCGACAAGGATTTTACCTTCAGCGTCACCTACGATATATTCCCGATCTTTGAAACGCCCTCCCTGGACGCGATCGCCATTTCCATACCCAAGGTCAGCGTAGGCGACGAGGACATGCAGCGCGAACTCGAATTGGTGCGCGACAGGAATGCCATTGTCGTTGAAAAAAAGGAAGCGGCCGTCGCGGGCGACATCGTCACCCTCGGATGGTCGGAGCTCGATGCTGATGGCAATCCTGTCGTGGGCAGCTCCCGCGAAGACTTCACCTTCGAGATCGGAAAAGGCCTCAACCTCTACAAGTTCGATGACGAGATCGTCGGGCTCGCGGAGGGCGATGAAAAGACCTTCACAAAGAGCTTCGCCGAAGATTACGAATACAAGGATCTCGCCGGCAGAACGGTGACGCTCGCGGTCAAGGTGACCAAGGTAAAGCAGAAGAATCTCCCTGCCCTCGATGACGAACTCGCCCAGGACATCTCGGAGAAATACAAGACGCTCGAAGACCTCAAGGCAGCGGTCAGGACCCAGCTCCAGACCGCCCTGGACGCCCGCCTTCGCGAACTCAAGGAAAAGGCCCTCATCGACGAACTGCTGAAGCGCACGACCATCGATGTGCCCGAATCCATGACTGCCGCCGAACTCTCGATGCGCTGGGATTCCCTCAAGCGCGAGATGGGCATCGACACCGACGAGAAGATGGAGCGCATCGCCGAGTATTCCGGCAAGAGCCGCGCCCAGCTCTATGAGGACTGGAAGCCTCTCGTCGTGAAAGCGATCTCCGGCAGGCTCGTTCTCGACAAGCTCCTCGAGGCGGGAGCCTATCTCGCTACCGACGAGGATCTTGCCGCCGAATACGCCAGGCAGGCTGAGGGCACGTCCATGTCGGCAGAGGAAGTGAAGGCCGAGTACGAAAAGCGCCAGTCCATCGACTACCTTAAGGATCACATCCGAGAGAGGAAATTCTTTGATTCCCTGCTTTCAAGCGCCGTCGTGGCGGAAGGCGAAAGCCTGCCGTATGTGGACTTCATGGGCAGAAATGAGTAGTTTTTAATGGCTTGAATACGGCGTGGCTGCACCATTTCCCAAAGGAACTTGCGTATGAATGAACAGATGAACAACCTCGTGCCCATCGTCATCGAACAGACGGGCATCGGCGAACGATCCTACGATATCTACTCCCGCCTTCTCAAGGACAGGGTGATTTTCATAGATGGCGAAATCAACGACCTCACTGCCGATCTCATCGTGGCCCAGCTTCTCTTCCTCGAGTCGCAGGACCCCGGGCGCGATATCTCCATCTATATCAACTGTCCCGGCGGATCGGTGACGGCAGGGCTTTCCATCTACGATACGATCCAGTACATCAAGCCTGAGGTCCAGACGATCTGCTTGGGCCAGGCTTCCTCGATGGCCGCCCTCCTTCTCGCCTGCGGAACCGCGGGAAAGCGCTTCGCTCTCCCCTCCTCGAGGGTGCTTATCCACCAGCCCTGGGGAAACGCATCGGGCCAATCCAGCGACATCAGCCTCCAGGCGAAGGAAATCTTGCGCCTCAAGAAGCTCACCATTGAATACTTCGCCCGCCACACAGGCAAATCCGTCGAAAAGCTATCCTCCGACATGGAGCGCGATTTCTATATGGGCGCGGCTGAAGCCATCGAATACGGATTGGCTGATAAAATCATGGAGTCGAGAAAGAATGCCCCGATCCAAAAAGCCTGAACTGCCGCCAGGGGAGCCTGAGACCTTCTGCTCCTTCTGCGGAAAGAGCAACGCCTTCGCCAAGAAGATGATAGCCGGTCCCGGCGTCAATATCTGCGACGAGTGCGTCCAGGTATGCGGACAGATACTGATCGAGGAAGAGCAGAAAATATCGGCCACCTTCCTCGAAGACGTGCCCAAACCCAAGGTCGTCAAGGAATTCCTCGATTCCTACGTGATAGGCCAGGACTACGCGAAACGCGTGCTCTCCGTGGCTGTCTACAACCACTACAAGCGCATCCAGCATCGGCAGAAAGCCGATTCCGACATCGATATTGAAAAAGCCAATGTTCTCATGATCGGACCGACCGGAACCGGTAAAACCCTCCTCGCCAAGACGCTTGCCAAGAAGCTGAAGGTACCCTTCGCCATCGCCGACGCCACCACCCTCACCGAGGCTGGCTATGTGGGTGAAGATGTGGAGAATATCCTCCTCAAGCTCATCCAGTCGGCAGGGGGCAACATCGAACTGGCCGAGCGCGGCATCGTCTATATCGATGAGATCGACAAAATCGCGCGCAAAAGCGAGAACGCCTCGATAACCCGCGACGTATCGGGCGAAGGAGTGCAGCAGGCTCTTCTCAAGATCATCGAAGGGACGATAGCCAACGTGCCTCCCCAGGGCGGGCGCAAGCATCCCAACCAGGAATACCTTAAGATCGACACAACCAACATACTCTTCATCTGCGGCGGAGCCTTCGTAGGCCTCGACAAGATCATCGAGTCGCGGGTGTCGAGCCACGCCATGGGCTTTGGCGCCGACATCAAGCTGCGCAGCGAAAAGAACCTCAGGGAAATATTCACACACCTTCACCCGGACGACCTGATCCGTTTCGGCATGATACCGGAATTTATCGGCAGGCTTCCTATCCACGTCGCCCTGGACGATCTCGTCAAGGAAGACCTCAAGCGGATAATCACCGAACCCAAGAATGCCGTCCTGCGTCAGTACCAGGCTTCGCTCAAGCTCGACAAGGTGGACCTCGTCTTCGAGCCTGACGCGATCGACGCCATCGCCGACAAGGCCATAGCCCAGAAGACGGGCGCCCGTGGCCTGCGATCGATCGTGGAAGCCATGATGATGGATATAATGTTCGACCTCCCGAGCGAGGAAGGCATAAAGCGCGTCACCGTCAACAGGGATGTCGTCGAAGGCAAGATTCCCTGCATCGTGGAATACGAAAAAAGGACGGCTTGAGAGAGCGTCGCCGAGCAGCGCCTGAATGTGCAACACCGGGGTGGCGCGAGATCCTTCGTTGAAGGATCTCGTGTCTGAGAAAAGACCCGATGAACCTGATCCGGATAATACCGGCGGAGGGAGTAATGACGAGAACTCTTTTCCCAAGGGCGAGGACTTCACGCACGTCCTGCAGCCTTCCATCCATTGCGGCGATCATATCGATCGCCATGCTTTCCATCCTGCTTTTATCCTGCCAACCCAAAGAGACCGGAAACCTGGTGGTCTGGACCTACGACTCCTTTGTGTCGGAATGGGGTCCTGCGACCCCTCTCGCCAAGCTCTATGAAGAGACAACTGGCACAAAGATCGAATTCGTCTCCAAGGGCGACGGTGGCGCTCTCCTCGCGTCGATCCTAGCGGCAGGAAAGAAGGCTGGGGCCGACCTCGTCATAGGCCTCGACGACAACCTCGCTGCCAGAGCACTCGACAGCGGGCTTTTCGCAGCCGCGAAGCCGGCAAACCTGGCTTCCATCAGACCTGAACTGCTCATCGACGACAAGAACAGGCTCCTTCCCTTCGATTACGGCAACTTCACCTTCATATGGGACAGCGAATCAGGCATCAATCCTCCAGAGAATCTGGAGGCCCTGACAAGGCCCGAATACGCAAAAAAAATCATCATCATGGATCCGCGCACATCGACGCCCGGCCTTGGCTTCCTCGCCTGGACCCAGGCTGTGTACAAGGATGGCTGGAAGGATTACTGGAAACGCCTTGGCCCCTCGGTGCTGGCAATGACGCCAGGCTGGGATACAGGATACGGGCTCTTCACCAAGGGAGAAGCTCCCCTTGTCCTCTCCTACAGTACAAGCCCCGCCTACCATAAGGCCTATGAAGAGAGCGAGCGCTACAAGGCTCTCGTCTTCCCCGAGGGGCATTCGGCCCAGATCGAGCTGGCGGGGGTATTGGCGGCATCGCGGAACAGGAAGGATGCCGAGAAATTCCTCGATTTCCTTCTGTCGGCCGAAGCCCAGGCTCTTCTCCCCGAAACCCAGTGGATGTATCCAGCCAATACCTCGGCCGTCATCCCACCCTCTTTCTCCGTCGTGCCTGCAAATATCGCAACCCTGAAGGCTGGCGTCGCCGACCTAAAGAACGACCCCGAGACAGCGGCTTCGATCCTCGCCGAGGCGGCGCGCTGAATGAGTACAGGCAAGAGGTGGGCACTCAGGGCGACCATCTTTGCCGCTGTCGCCTTTACCCTCTGGCCCCTGGCCGCCTTTATCCTTTCAGCCTTTGAGGGGGGAGGCAGCGGCGGCCAGGGGGTTGTACGCGCCGTCACCATCGCCATCTTCTCGCCGGCCACGGTATCAGCCTTGCGCTTCAGCCTGAAGCAAGCCGCCTTAAGCACCCTCCTCGCTTTTATCGCGGGATTTCCCGGTGCCTACTTTGTAGCGAAATACGAATTCAGGGGCAGGCGGTTTTTCCTCGCCCTCGCTGCCGTCCCCTTTTGCCTGCCTTCCATCCTCGTCATTCTCTCATTTATTCTCTACTACGGTAAAAGCGGCTGGTTCAGTCTCGCCCTAGCTAAGGCAGGATTGGCGCCCGGTGGAGGTAGCCTGCTCTATTCGCTCTGGGGATTGGTCTTTATACACGCCTTTTACAACTTCCCGATTTTTATCCAAAATGTGGGATCGGTCTGGGCAAGGATGCCCCGAAGCCGGGAGGAAGCCGCTCGGACCATGGGCGCAGGGAGGATACGTTCCTTTGCCGTTGGAACCTTGCCTTATCTCCTGCCTTCCATGCTGCAGGCTGCGAGCCTTGTTTTTCTCTTCTGTTTTTTCAGCTTCACCATCGTCCTCGTCTTCGGAAGCCTGGCCGGCACGACACTGGAAGTGGGCATCTACCGGGCGATTCGCTTTGCTGACGACAGGCCTCAAGCTCTCGCGCTGGCCTTTGTGCAGACTTTGGTGGCGCTTTTAACAGTAGCTGCCTTCGCCCATTTCGACAGGAAAACAGCTGTCTCGGCCAAAGGTTTCGGCGATGCGCCGCCACGAAGGCGACCGGGGCTGGCGGCGGCG
>PGXP01000376.1 GCA_002839205.1 Spirochaetae bacterium HGW-Spirochaetae-9 | reverse complement strand
GCGGTTGTCGGTACTGTGCGTGGATTCGCGATGGAATTCTCCTCGCGTGCGGGATTTCTGGTCGGCTTCGTCGTCGCGCTGGTCTTCGCCCGTCTTGGAGCATCCCTGGTATCCGATACCTTCGACTTGCCGATACTCTGGTCGACATTGATTGCATTCATTGTTTTCTTTATTATCGGATATGTACTGATGATGATGGTCGGCTCGTTGCTCGACCGGACACTCGACGCCATGGGGCTGGACTGGTTGGACCGGCTTTTGGGCATGGTTCTCGGAGTAGTCGAGGTGGTGGTCGTGGTTGCCTTTATCGTCTACCTGCTCGAATTGCAGAACGTGGTCAACTTGGATGCATATCTCGACCCCAGCGTCATAACCTCTCGGTTCATTAGGCCGTTGACCCCTAAGGGACTAGAATTGGTAAAAGGATTGATATAGATGTTCGAAGCCCTCATGCCGTATCGAAAGGAATCGTCCACACTCTTGTCCCAACAGATAGCGGCACAGGTCTTTCCGCAAGCGATACTGTTCTCCGGAGCGCGATATGGAGGAAGGTTGACCCTTGCCATGGAAACCGCGCGGGTCCTCTCGTGTCAAGACGACGGAGCCGGTTGGTGCACCTGCACCTCCTGCAAGCAATTCGCCACGTATGGCATGTCCAATGTCGTCGTCGTCGGTACGCGTGATCACAAGAGCCGCATCGAGGCAGCCCTCGTGAACTTCGCTGAGCTCCGTACCGAGGAATCCCGGCGCCAGTTGGTACGGACCATGCGCATCATGCTTTTGCAATACCATGGGGCATTGCTCGAGAGTGCTGACCAGAAAGGCTCCAGCGCCTTCGATGCCGCTTCGAATGTCGACGAGGCGTTGATGGAGATCGAGTCGGCATCCCCTGGGGATTTTCCCCGGCTCGCCGAAATGATACGATCGGTATTGAAACCGTTGTACGCCCAATTCAAACGGACGGTGACGTTGTCTATCGGACAGGTACGTTCCTTGCAGGAATGGACCATGCAGACCAGTTTTGGCAATGTCCCGCGCTTCATA
>PGXP01000375.1 GCA_002839205.1 Spirochaetae bacterium HGW-Spirochaetae-9 | reverse complement strand
AGGCGGAACATCGTCATCCAATGCAAGGGTAACCGTATTCTCGGCGGCGAACCGTGTGGCGATACGCTTCTGATCCTCGGAGATTTCCGAAAGGATCCCAAGCCCGTTGTCGACATCTCCCCCGGCGGCTCCCAAAGCGACGGCGGCCTGTATACCCCGGAGGGTACAATTGGGAAGACCCACACCCATGGCATTCTTGACCATGTCCCGGCTGGCTCGGACTTCCAACCGGACGATCGGCTCACCGAGCAACAGGCGTGCCTTGGCACCGGCCAATGCGGCTGCCGCCGGCTCGGTGCATCCCATGGCGATCATCAACTCTTTCTTAAGAAGCTGTAAAAACTGCTGTGCATCCATACGGCGAGTATACCACGATTCGGTGCGATTGCTCCATCGTGATGGTCAACCGGGAACCGAAGCGCTGAACACCTTTCCCTTGACAGTGATCCTATACGAATCGACCGAAGAGGCGACAACAAGACACTCCCCTTGTGCAAGTTTGTGGGTCTGATTGTCCTTCACGACCTCCGCCGTACCTTCACTGCAGAGGAGGAATTCGATCGAAAACCGATTGCCCACATGATAGGTCCCCCGCTCATATACTCCAAGGAGGAAATCGTCGGTCGGAGCAAGGATATTCAGGCGATTGTTCGTATCCCTGATCTGCGGACACAGTCCGGCGTTGTAGGCCTTGAATGCGAGTGTCTGCAACAATTCGGGAACATCGACCTTCTTGTTCGTCAATCCGCCCCGCAAGACATTGTCGCTGTTCGACATGAGTTCGATTCCATGCCCCCGGACATACGCATGGAGGGTCCTGGGTTCGAGGTACACCGCTTCACCTGGTTTGAGATGCAGGACATGCAGGAAGAACGGTGCGAACACACCCGGATCATCGGGGTACGACTCCAGGCACAACCGGGCGATTCCGCCAGGTGTCAGCCAATTCCCGTCGACGGTGTAGGAATCTTCTTGAAGGAGCTCGAGATTCTCCTTGAACTCCGTCAACAGCAGCTTCCGTTGTTCCTGTTCCAAGGTATAGAGCGT
>PGXP01000374.1 GCA_002839205.1 Spirochaetae bacterium HGW-Spirochaetae-9 | reverse complement strand
GGGATACATGTCCGAAGCATAGAGGGCCGCTCCCGCCGTATCGAACTCGGTGGCGGGCACGCAAGAGGGCACCATGAAGAATATGTCGAGGGGCAGGTCGCTCGAGGCGGCCAGCATAAAGCGCATGCCATCATATCCGAGGACGTTGACGATCTCATGTGGGTCGGCCACCACGGTTGTAGTGCCATGGGGCAGGACAACCCGGGCGTACTCCGCCGGCGTGAGGAGGGATGATTCTATATGGACATGGGCGTCGATGAGGCCTGGCGCAAGAAACCGTCCTCCTAGATCGATGCTGGCTCTTGCTTCGAGCCCATCGTTGACGCCGAGAATCCGGCCGCCCCGGATTGAAACCACGGCGTTTTCTATGAGGCTTCCGCCCAGTACGTCTACAACCGTGCAGTGTTCGAGATTGACATCGCAGAAATCCTTGTTCATGGCTGCTCCCCGGCAATCGCCAGCACTCCATGATAGCCGGAAAGTCGGCAAGGCGCAACGATTTTTGGAGACCTCGAGTTTCTAGAGACCCTCAGACTGCCTACTTGTCTTCCCTCATGTATGCCTTGCTCAGGGCGGCCGGCGCCCCGACTTTTTTGGAGAGCGCTTCCCACCAGGTCATCAGCACGAGGACGGCCACGGTGCCGAGGTAGGGTAGCATGTTGAGGAAGGCCGCGGGAATGTTGGTGCCCGAGGCCTGGAGCCTGAATTGGACGGCGTTGATGCCGCCAAAGAGAAGGGCTCCCCAGATCGAACGCGCAGGGTTCCACATAGAGAAGATGACGAGGGCGACGACGATCCAGCCGCGGCCGCCGGTTATGTTTTCAGACCAGCCCGGCGTGTAGGAGAGGGAGAGGTGGGCGCCGCCAAGGGCGATGAGGGCTCCGCCCAGTATCGTGTAGAAATACTTGGTCTTCATCACGTCGATGCCCATGGCGTCGGCTGTCTGCGGATCCTCGCCGATGGAGCGGAGCCAGAGGCCGGGGCGGGTTTTATAAAGGAAAAACCAGGAGAGGGGGATGAGGAGATAGACGGCATAGGTGAGGACGT
>PGXP01000373.1 GCA_002839205.1 Spirochaetae bacterium HGW-Spirochaetae-9 | reverse complement strand
ATGGTTGGGTAGACAACCGAACGGTTGCACGCAAATGATATTCCGGTACCCCATTTCCGCCAGATCGCGCATTTCAGCGGTCAGGAGCCAACCCTCGCCCATCTTGCATCCGAGGCTGATCACCTCCTTGGCCGATTCTATCGTCCGGTGGAACGCAACTGGAGGGGTGAACCTTCCCGAACGTGCCACTGCATCGATCATGAGAGTCTCCAATGTGATCATGTGACGTTTGAGATATCCCATGATTGTATAGCGGATGCGGCTGCCTCCATACAGGTCGATATCCTCCAGCTGGTTCTGCAAGCCGTACAGCAGGAATCCCAATAGGCCGGGAACCATGACCTCGCATGATTGCGAGGCGAGGAAATCCTCGAGGTGGTTGTTTCCCAACGGGGCATATTTCATATAGATTTCACCGACAATGCCCACCTTCACCACAGGTCGGTTGTAATCGGTCTCGATCGCCGAAAATTCGGCGACCATCCGACGCAGATCCTTGGCCATTTCCCGTTTTGTGTATCCGGATCCACGGCGATATTGTTCGGAGAGCTGTCGGACCCAACTGTCGACCAGTTCCTGGGTCTTTCCATGGTGGACTTCGTAGGGGCTGACCTGGTTCTTCAACAGCATGAGGGTATCGCCGCACACGAGGGCGGCTATTCCCTTGCGCAGCATCTTGTAGGTGATGCGGAACCCGCTGTGGCGGTTCATACCCTTCAAGTTGAGCGAGACGATGGGGATGTTGGTGTATCCTGCCTTGTCCAGTGCCTTCCGCAGCAGATGGATATAGTTGCTGGCCCGGCACCCGCCTCCGGTCTGGGTGATCGCCAGCGCGGTGTGCTCCAGGTCGTAGATGCCGCTGTCTAGGGCATCGAGCATCTGTCCGATTACCAGGAGTGCCGGATAGCAGGTGTCGTTGTGGACATATTTGAGTCCTTTCCTGACTACCTGGGGGCCTTCGTTCTCAAGCAGCTTGACCGTGTAGCCTTCATCCTTGAGGACCTCGACGAGGATCCTGAATTGGATCTTCGCCATGGAAGGTGCCAATATGGTA
>PGXP01000103.1 GCA_002839205.1 Spirochaetae bacterium HGW-Spirochaetae-9 | reverse complement strand
GAAGACGGGCATCGACCTGGACTGGGGCAGGCTGTAGAGCTTGCCGTCTATCCGGCTCTCCTCAAGAAGTCCCTGCACGAAATCCTTCAGATCTATCCCGTTTGGTCCCGCCGCGAAACCGTCCAGCGCTACGAGAGCCTTCGCGTTCACGAAGGCGGGGATGCGCGAAATCTCGAGCATGCAGAGATCGGGTGTCTTGCCTGATGCGATGGACGCCATCAGCTTCTGCTCAACATCACCATAGGCTCCCTGGAACTCGTTGACGACGACGACATCGCTCTGCGAGGCATTGAATTCCTGGACGAAGGCGTCCAGAAACTTGCCATTGTTGCCGCCCAAAGCAGACCAGAAGACTATCTGCGTAGGAGCCGCAACGAGCGGCAACGCCACGCACACCAAAAGCACAAGCATGCCAAGAGCCTTTTTCGCCATGAACCACCTACGCATAGTTTCCTCCTCTATGAATTCAAGAGCAGCCAACGCTACCCTTTGATGCCCGAACTCATGACACCTTCGACGAAATATTTCTGCATGAAGATGAAGAGCAGTATCACCGGAAGCATGACCAGAACGGCGCCGGCCATCACAACATTCCATTCGATGCTTCCTTCAGAAGTCCGCAGGAAGACGAGCCCCACGGGCAGAGTCCGCATTTTCGTGGAATTCGTCATTATGAGAGGCCAGAAGTAGTCGTTCCACCTCCAGGTGAAGGTGAGAAGCGAGAAGCTAATGAATGAAGCCTTGGCCGAAGGCACCATGATATTCCTGATGATGCCAAGATGCCCGCAGCCGTCGATCCTGGCCGCGTCCACCAGATCTCTCGGCACAGACAGGAAGGATTGGCGTATGAGGAATATCCCGAACGCATTGGACACGAAGGGGATTATGAGAGCCCAATAGGTATCGATCCACCCGAATACCTTGAAGATGAAAAAGGTGGGAACGATCAGAACCTGGGTAGGTATCATCATGGCGACGAGGAAAAAGAGGAAGAGAGTATCTCTCCCCTTGAAAGAAAGCCAGGAGAATGCGTAGGCCGCGAAGGCCGCGTTGACAAGCTGGCAGGTGAGGATGGTCAGGGTCACGAAGACGCTGTTGAAGGCATAGCGGCCGAAGGGGGCGCTCTGCCAGGCCTTTGTGAAATTTTCCCAGGCTATCCTGCTCGGTACAATGGTGGGAGGATAGGCATAGATTTCCTTCTGCGGCTTGAGGGCGGTGGAAAAGGCCCACAGTATCGGGAGAATCATGACCAGGGTAATGACGACGAGGATGAGGTGGCGGAAAGCCGAGACAGCCCTCTTCCTCCAGGCAGCACTCGATTTCGGAATGATCACGGGATCAGGCCTTCCCCTCGAGATAGGGCAGAACGAGTGAGGGGAAATTCGTGGTGATGCTGTCCACGCCCCAGTCCAGAAGGGTGTCGACGTCGGACAAGGAATTCCCGAGCCATCCTGTCACTTCGAGCCCTAAGCTCTGAGCCTTGTGGACAAGTTCCCTGCTTCCGCCCGTCTTAAGAGGGATGCAAGTGTTCCAGCAGCCCAATTCCTTGGCCAGATGGATATCGCTCTCTTTATAGGACATGGAAATAAGCCCACACTTCTGCCGTGGGGAAATCAGCCTGATCGCCCTGATCGCGTAAGGATCGAAGGAGGTGACGATGGTCTTCTCGGTAATATCAAAATCGCCCAACGTGTCCATGACTTGTTTACAGACCATATCGAGGATGAAAGGTCTGTCCGTTTTTATCTCGACCTGGAAGAAACTCATTTTCGAAGAGTAGACTTCCATCACTTCTCTCAGGGATGAGATTCTTGCTTCCGGCCAGCGCTCCGCAAACAGCGCGTACGCATGGAAACGCCTGAGTTCGTCCATCGTATAGCCGCCTACATGGCCTTTTCCATCGGTCGTCCTGTCGAGGGTCTCATCATGGATGACGGCGAGATCCCCGTCCTTCGTCAGATGTACATCCAGCTCCAGGCAGCGCACGCCCAGCGAATAGGCGAATTGATAGCCTTCCATCGTGTTTTCCGGAGCCTCACCTGCGGCTCCCCTATGGCCGAATAATTGCACCATCGTAATCTCCTTGCGCGTCGATCAGTAGGTAACCCATTTTTTCGAGGAACCGAGCTGGATCGCGGTCAGCCCGATCATCATGAGGAAAAGAAGCACGGAAACCGCCGAGGCGTAGCCTGCTTCGAAATACTGGAAGGCATTCTGGTAGATATAGAGGACGAGCATGTTCGTGGAATTAACCGGTCCGCCCTGGGTCATGATGTACACGGTTTCGAAGTTCTGGAGCATTGTGATGAGGGTGGTAATCACCACAAAAAGGGTGGTGGGCGAGAGGAGGGGGAAGGTGATCTTCCAGAAGATCGCGGTACGGCTGGCGCCTTCCACCGATGCCGCCTCGAGGAGTTCGCCATTGATACTCTGCAGTCCACCCAGGTACAGGAGCATGATGTACCCGGTGAATCGCCAGACTGTCATGATGACAATAGCCGGCATTGCCCAGGAGGTCGAGCCCAGCCATTCCGGACCATGGATACCGAAGGAGCGCAGAACCATATTCAGGAATCCGTACTGGGGATCGAAGATCCAGAGCCAGACGAGGGCCATGGCCGATGTCGCGGTGACATAGGGGAGGAAGATCATGGTCCTGTACATGGTTCGCGCGGCGATTTTCCTGTTGATCGATACGGCGATGAAGAGCCCAAGCGACACGGCCAGAACGACGACAGAAACGGAGAAGATCGCGGTGTTCGCGAGAACCCTCCAGAATAGGGAATCGCGAAGAAGCCTGAGATAGTTGCCGAATGCGAGGAAATTCTTGTCCGGGGAGATGAGGTTCCAGTCTGTAGCGCTCAACCAGAAGGTGTAGACGAGGGGGAAGAAAACGAAGATTCCGAAGACGAGAAGCGAGGGGAAAAGGAATATTCCCGCCGCCAGGCCGTCGGTCTTCCGTCTTTTCACGTGGCGGCTCCGCCCAACCCCGCGTTGCGGCGTCGGATAAGGCTTTGGGCGGTGATCTCGTCGGTGACGAGGACATTGCACCACTTGCCCGCCAGGGCTCCTTCGATCGCCTCCAGCTTCTGGGCGCCGCCGGCGAGGGCTATCGACAGCCTCATCGTTCCAAAGGCCGATTTGGGCACGGCCAGAGTGCGGGATTCCAGGCGCTGGTCGCAGATCTCGCCGCGGGCGTCGAAGAAATGTCCAGCGATGTCGCCCACCGCTTTTCTTGCGCGCAGCTCGTCCAGTATCTGCGGGCTCATGTAGCCTGTCTGGTAGAGGGAGGATTCCTGGTTGATGCTCCCTATTCCGAATATACCTATCGTCGCGCGTTGTGCGATATCGAAAGAGTTTTTTATTCGCGTGTCCGCCATGATGGAATTCAGGATCTCGGGGGAATCCACGAGCATGGGCGCGGGCAGGGAGCTCGTTTTGGCCTTGAGCACTATGGCTATCTTGGAAATTATGAATTCCGCCCTTGTGGAGAAATCGGCCACATCCATGCTCCCGTTGAGCTGGCAGATGGTCAGGTCCTTGACCACTGTATTCTTGAGGTTCTTCGCGCAGGCATAGACGGTGGAACTCCAGGACACGCCCAGCACATCCCCATCAACCACACTCTGCTCGACGAATGCGGCCGCGTATTCCCCGATGGCTTCCTTGATGAGGTCATCAAGATTGAGGTTCACCGGGGCTATGATCGCGGCCTTAAGGCCGAAGGCCGTCTCCAGCTCCAGTTCCTGTTCGGCGAAAGTCACTTCCGTGGGGGAATTGATCTTGAACTGCACAATGCCCAGATCTCGCGCGCGACGCAGGTGGCGCGAGACGCTCTGCCGCGAAAGCCCAAGCCGTCGCGCGATCTCATCCTGGTCAAGATCCTTCAAATAGTAGAGCATGGCGATCTTCACGACCTGCCGTTCATTATAGCGCATCATATCTCCAAACTGAGAATTTCCTCAGTTAATGATATTTTGTAACAGTTAACTATGAAACGTAGTATAGATAGTTCTTTTATTCCTGTCAACTTTGTTGTGAAAAGTTATCAATTTTCTCGCGTCGTCAACATTGGAGAGCATTGTAAAAATTAGTTGTTGACAAATACTGGATAGGCATTTACCATTACATTAGTTCATACACTGAGAATTTGCTCACTTAGAGAAATCGCTGCGGAATTCGCTCAAGGAGGATGCTATGAAAAGACTCTCGTGGATCGTCGCATTCATGCTGATCGCCTCGTCCCTGGTATTCGGCCAGGCTCAGAAAGTCCAGAAGCTGGTGTTCTATCGTCTGTCGGCGGCATCGCACGACAAGTACCTCCTGCCGCTGATCGCGGCATTCGAAGAGGAAAATCCCGATATCAAGATCGAATCCGTCGTGGTTACGAGCGGTGGATACGAAGCGCTGGCGAGCAAGGTGCTCCTGGCCTGCGCCGCGGGCACGCCGCCCGACTTCGCGATGACGGGCTATTCGCTCATCAAGACGATGGTGGAAAGCGGCAATTCCGTCGCCCTGGATCCCTTCATGAAAAAGGACGCGGATTTCGACAGCAAGAGCCTCTTCCCCGCCATGCTCAATCTCGGCAAGGTTGAGGGCAAGCAGTACCTCATTCCCCTCGGCACAAGCACGCCGATCATGCTGATCAACAAGGACCTTTTCAAGAAAGTGGGGCTGGACGCCGACAATCCGCCAAAAAGCTGGGCTGAAGCCGAAGCCGCCTCGAAGATCCTGAAGGAAACTGGCTACATGGGATCCCTCTGGGGCTGGTCCATCACCGGAAACTGGATCTTCCAGACCCTCGTGGAAAACTCGGGCGGCATGCTCGCCAACGCCGATGCCTCCACCCTAATGTTCAACAAGGAGCCCGGCCTCAAGACCATGACCTATCTCCAGGATCAGGTGAAGAAAGGCTACATGCCCGTGACCGACCAGACCCTGGCGACCTTCGCCGCCGGAAAGCTCGGAATGCTCATAGACTCCAGTTTCCAGAGGGTGAATACTCCCAGTATGGTGAACTTCCCCGTCGTCTTCGCTCCTCTTCCGACGCCCACCGGCTCCCTGCCCCTGGTTCCGGCTGGCGGAAACGGCGTCATGATGTTCGCTCAGGATCCCCAGAAGCAGGAAGCAGCCTGGAAATTTGTCAAGTTCCTCACCAAGGAAAAGGCGAGCCTCATCGTCGGTGAACTGAGCGGCTATACCCCTGCCAATGAAAAGGTCATCGTGAGCCTGAAGACCAAATACGCCAATGACAAAAACTTCGCGATCACCCTGGACCAGGCGGCGAGAGTGACCCCCTGGTATTCATGGCCCGGCGAGAACGGCGGAAAGATCAACAAGGTCCTGCGCGATATGCAGGAAGCCATCCTTCTCCAGAAGATTTCGCCCAAGGAAGGCCTGGACAAGGCTGCCGCTGAAATCAAGGCGCTTCTCTAGCGCTCCCAAGGTTCCCGGATGCGGGTGATCGCGGCACAGGCCGGATTGCCCGCGCCCGGGCAATCCGGCCCCGGACGCAGGAGAAGGGAATACCCGCCATGCTGAAGAACAAGGCCAAAGACAACTTCGTGTCCTATCTCCTCATATTCCCCGCGTCCCTGTTCCTTGTCCTCTTCATCTTCAGCCCTATCGCCTATTCGATAATCCTCAGCATGCAGCGCTACAGGCTCGGCTTTAAGACCCGGAAATTCATCGGCCTCAGAAACTACGCGACGCTGTTCAGCTCTCCCGATTTTTGGGACTCCCTGAAGATCACGGCTGTCTACACCATATTCGTCGTGGTGATCAGCATTCTCCTCGGGCTGCTGCTGTCCGTCCTCATATCCCAGAGGAAAAAAACCGGGATGATGTGGCAGATCACCTTCTTCCTGCCGGTAGCCGCGACCATGGCGGCCATGGCCATCGTCTGGCGTTTTATCCTGGACGACAATTTCGGCTTCCTCAACAATCTTCTGAGGCTCCTGGGTTTTGCGGGAATGGACTGGCTGCGCAATACGGATACTGCCCTGGCCGTGATGATAATGATCAACATCTGGGCGAACGCCGGCTACGCGATGGTATTCTTCATCGCGGGGCTCCTCAACATACCTGATGAGCTGTATCAGGCAGCAGCCCTCGACGGCTCGAACCGGTTCCAAAATTTCAGATACATAAGCTGGCCGCTGCTCTCCCCCTCCACGCTTTTTATAACCGTCATCATGACCGTCAGGGCGCTCACCTCCTTCGACACGATCAAGGTCATGACGAACGGCGGACCCAACAAGACCACGCAGATCCTGTCCCTCCTCCTGTACCAAGAGGCCTTCCAGTTCTTCAATATCGGATATGCCTCGAGCATCGCGGTGGTCTATTTCATCCTGGTACTGCTTCTGGCGGTGGCGCAGATGAAGTTCGATTCAAGG
>PGXP01000372.1 GCA_002839205.1 Spirochaetae bacterium HGW-Spirochaetae-9 | reverse complement strand
CCGCCACGATGGAGACCAGGCCCGACATGATGATGCCCCACTGGGCCTGCGAGATGAGGGCGTCGGGAGCCACCTTGCCGAAGGAAGCGCCGGTGATGCTGACGATCGCCGCGATATAGGAAAAGCTCGAACCGTAGTAGAGGGGGATCTTCCCCTTCGTGATGAGAAGGAAAGCGAGCGTCGCGAGTCCGCTCGCGAAGATCGTGGTAGAGATGTGGAAGCCCGTCAGGAGGGCGACCGTGACCGTGGCCGGGAACATGACGAGCAATTGCTGAAAAGCGAACACGATCAGTTTTCCCGTAGACGGCGTCTCGTCCGGTAGATACCCAAACACCTTTTCCGCTGGCTTTGCCATTCCGCCTTCCTCCTTGTGCCCCTCGAGGGCAAAATTTTCTTATAATACTTGAATGGGGTCGGCTGGAGAAGTGTGTGCGGCGGGAGAATGTGGATATTTATGCTTTTTTTTCGCTGCCCCTTTCACCGTGTACAAAACAAGTACCTAAGGCTATGATTGCAGAATCATCCATGAGGAGATACCATGGCCTTACTGAGACAGATCGATAGCCGCAGAGCCTACAGAGCCCTCGACATAAAACCTATAGCGCGGGAGCTTCTCCTCCGTCTCGCCGAGGCAGCCCATCTGGCTCCTTACTGCATGAACAACCAGCCCTGGCGCATCGTCACGGTCGTCGAACCCGCCAGGCTCGAAGCCCTCAAGGCATCCCTCACACCAGGCAACTATTGGGCCAGAAAGGCACCCGCCATCGCCGCCTTTGTCACCCAGCTCGACTGGGATGCCCGCCTCGATGGAGGCCGCGACTACGCCCTCTTCGACCTCGGCCAGGCAGCCATGGCCTACCAGCTCCAGGCCGTGGAGGAAGGCCTCTACGTCCATCCCATCGCCGGTTTCAATCCCTCCATCGCCAAGGCAGCCCTGGGCATCCCCGAAACAGCCATCCTTGAAACCCTCATCATCCTCGGCTATCCCGGCGACCCTATTTCCCTGAATGAAAAGCACCAGGCCGCGGAAAAAGCCCCGCGGTCCAGGAAGCCGCTGG
>PGXP01000371.1 GCA_002839205.1 Spirochaetae bacterium HGW-Spirochaetae-9 | reverse complement strand
TAGACATCGTTCCGAATCTTCTTGGCATGCGAGGGGCAGGTATCGACACATTTTCCACAGGTGATGCATCGGTCACGCACAACGACGGCACGCGCATCCTTTACTTGGATGGATTTCACCGGACATGCCCGGACACATTTGTAACAGTCCCGGCATTCGGTGAGTTCCGTATAGATCGGATATAATCTCGAATTCCCGTTACCCATCGGCCCGCTCCCGCAAGACGAGTTCCTGCTCCAACAAGGCAATCACCTGGTCGGGCCGCACGGACGTGAACAATTTGCCACCGATCCTGATATTCGGTCCTTGGGAACAGGTTCCGAGACAGAGGTGTCCGGTCAATTCCACACGATCGGAAAGTCCGTTCTTCTCAATATGGGATTCGAGATATCCGAGGGCCTTGGCATTCCCCCTGGCGAAGCAGGAGCTGCCCATGCAAAGTTCAATAACTAGGGTGTTCATGCGGCAAAGGATAATGAATTATCGAATACTTGTCAATTAATATTCTTAAAGGAATATTTAAGAATGAAAATTTCCCTTTTTACCCATCATTTAATGCGACAAAAACAATTTTAATATAACAGCTATCACATTTTAATGTGATGAGACCAATTCCGAACAACCGCAGTCGAATAAACGCCGACATTTGGCCGATAGGACGGCAAAGCTGGTCGCCAAATCTGTCCGTTGCAACACGACATTCGGTGGCAATCGCAGGTCTTTCGGCGCAAAATTCCATATGGCCTTGATTCCCGCCTCCACCAATGCATCCGCAACGTCTTGTGCAGACTCCGCGGGTACGGTAATTACGGCGATATTGATCGCGTGGTCAGCGACGTACTGCTTCAATTCATCCATCGGATACACGACAGTCTTGCCGATCGGACGCCCGAACTTCGAAGAGTCCTTGTCGAAGACAGCCACTATCCGAAGACCATAACTCGCAAACCCCTCATAGCGGGAGAGAGCGACTCCAAGGTGTCCGGCACCAATCAGCACCGCATCGGTCGCATTGTCCCAACCGAGATTCTGTATGATGGCGGAAATCAACGACTCGAT
>PGXP01000370.1 GCA_002839205.1 Spirochaetae bacterium HGW-Spirochaetae-9 | reverse complement strand
CTTCCGATAGTCTGTTCTACAAATGACATTGATGCATGGGGAAATACGGATATGAAAAAAGTGTGCGGTCCGGTGAAATTACATACGATGAGAGTAGTGCGAACCTATACTGGAGGGAAGCTGCTCGACCAGATGCAGGGAATTGCACCTGCCACCGACGGCAATCGTCCTGAAGAATGGGTGGCTTCCACCATAACTTCCCGATATGCAGACGATCCCAATACGGGATTGAGTGTCATCGACGATGCCGGTAGTGAGGGAAGGTATTTGCGGGATTTGATTGCGGTCGATCCGGCAGCCTACTTGGGCACCGACCACGTGGCGAATTTCGGCGAGTCGATGGGATTCTTGGCAAAGCTGATAGATTCGGACAAACGTTTGAATATTCAGACGCATCCCGACAATCGGAAGGCCAGGGAATATTTCAACTCGCCGTTCGGTAAGACTGAAGCCTGGTATATCATAGATACCAGAATCATCGAAGACCAGGATCCGTACATCTATTTGGGATTCAAACCCGGAATCACGAAGGACAATTGGATCAAGTGGATCAAAGAACAGGATATCGCGTCGCTGGAAGCCAGTCTCCATAGGATACCGGTCAAAAAAGGTGATGTGTTTCTCGTGGAAAGCGGTATGCCCCATGCCATTGGGAGCGGGTGCTTTTTGGCTGAGATCCAAGAACCTACCGATTATACATTCCGTGTCGAGAAGATGATGAATGGTTCGGTCCCGTATCCGGAGGAAGTGTACCATCAGGGGATCGGCTACGAAAAGATGTTCGAGTGCTTCCATTATGATGCCTATACGTTGGAAGAGTTGTTGACCAAGACAAGGATCCAACCTCGGGTGAAATCCAGCTCGGAGGGGCATGTGCTGCTCGAATTGCTCTCTGCGCGCCATACCACCCGATTCTCGATGGACAAGCTTACCGTATCCGGCACGTGTTCCTTGGATCCGACCGATACCTTCAGCACAGCGGTGGTACTTGCTGGTGAGGGAAGGCTTTCCCATGCGGACTCGACGATACCGGTCGCCAGGTCGACGGAATTGTTCCTGCCT
>PGXP01000369.1 GCA_002839205.1 Spirochaetae bacterium HGW-Spirochaetae-9 | reverse complement strand
GCAACCGTTTTGCCAGCCCTCCTAACCCACGACTGTAAATGGCGGAGAGAGCATGATAGCATAGGGCAAGGGGGAGGCCGGATGGAAGAAAATCCCTTCCACATTGGGACCTGCGGTTATTCCTATGACGAATGGCGCGAGGCCTTCTATCCGAAGGATCTGCGTCAGACCGAATACCTGCGTTTCTATTCCCTTGTCTTTCCCTTCGTGGAGCTGGATTTTTCCTGGTACGCGATGCCCAGGCCAGAAAATCTCGAGGCTATGGCCAGGCAAACCAACCCGGAATTTCTTTTCACCCTCAAGGCCCACAAAAGCCTCACGCATGAGATCGGCGATACCTGGCAGAGGGATGCCGACCAATTCGCCGCGGCCGCCGATGCCCTCTTCTCGCAGGGCAGGCTGGCTTCCATCCTCATACAGCTCCCTTACCGCTTCTCATACACGGCTGAAAACAGAGTCTATTTGGGCGAGCTCTGCTCGGCGCTCTCCGCCTTTCCCCTCGTCGTCGAGTTCAGGAACGAGATCTGGTACCAGCCCAAAGTCTTCGATGGACTGGCGAAACGCAATATCAGCCTTGCCATGATCGACAGACCTGACCTGCCTGGGCTCCCCCCCGAAACGCAGATTCTAACCTCTCGGACAGCCTATTACCGCCTCCACGGAAGGAATTCCGACCAGTGGTGGAAGGGGAATGCGACATCGCGCTACGACTACGACTATTCTCAGCAGGAACTGAAGGAGCGGGCGCTCAGCCTTTTCGCCCTCTCGAAAAAGGTCGACAATGTCTTCGTTGCCTTCAACAACCACGCGCGCGGCAATGCGGCAAAGAATGCGCGCGCCCTCATCGCCTTCGTCAAGGAACTGCTCGTTTAAGGTCATGATTCGGAATATAAAAAAAAGGCATAGCGTATATTACGATCCTATGTTACTATTGTCGTTGTGTCCTACAATCTTATCGAAACGGAGGAACTTATGAAACGTTTTGCGGTAGTCGTCCTTCTCCTTGCCGTAACCATGTCGGGCTTTGCCCAAGCGACAAAAGTCACGCGCTATTCATTTTCC
>PGXP01000102.1 GCA_002839205.1 Spirochaetae bacterium HGW-Spirochaetae-9 | reverse complement strand
GGCTGAAGCTGGCGGTACCAGATTTCCTGGCCATCGAATAAAACCTCCCCGATCACAATAATAGCCGCTAGGCTCCCGTCGAGCCGAACCCTCCATCGCCTCGGCCTGTCTCGGGTATGCTCTCATGCGGCACATATGAAGCCACAGTATACCGCGCGACCACAAGCTGCGCTATCCTGTCGCCTGGATCGATGCGCGCCGGCAGGCTTCCAAGATTGATGAGAATCACTTTTATCTCGCCCCTGTAATCCGAGTCTATGGTTCCAGGGCTATTGAGGCATGTGATGCCTTTTTCAAGCGCGAGCCCCGATCGCGGCCTCACTTGAGCTTCATACCCGGAGGGCAGTTCTATCCGCAGGCCCGTAGGCACGGCGCATCGTTCCATAGGCTGCAGCCAGAGGGTGTCGGGGATAGAGGCATGGAGATCTGCCCCCGCAGCGCCTGCCGTTTTATATTCGGGAATCCGACCACCCTCTCCAACCACAATCGGTATGATCACAGAATCCATGTTATGCCTCCACGAGAGAAAGGCTTCGTGCCACGGCGGAAGTGACGCTTCCATAGGCATATCGTCCATAGGGGGATACGGCAAGTCTTTCCATCAGCCTCGTCACCTCTTCCATGCTGACATCCAGGTACATAGCTCGCTCCGCTTCAATTTCTGGAACCCTTCCTTCGATCGCAGCCCAGGCGGCTATCCTTCGCATCCTCGATTCCGGATCTTCGAGTGAAAGGATAAAAGACCCGGCGAGGCGGGATTTCGCTTCATCCAGTTCGTCGGGAGAAATGCCCCGGGCGAAGAAACTTCTTATTTCCGCATCTATGGCGCACAGGCACCGATTCAGTGAACCGTTGCCTGTCACCGCCTGAATCACCAGAAGTGCCTCTGTTTTTGAAAATGAAAGCGATGACTGTACTGTATAGGCAAGGCCGAGCTCTTCCCTCACCTTTTGGAAGAGCCTGGAGGTTGAGGCTTCTCCGAGGATGCCGCTGATGACGCTCAAACCGAAAAAATCCTTCATGGAATAGGGTGTATCGAGCTGTATGGCCTCATATGAATAGACCTGCGAGCTGCGAGCCTTGGTGTATCCTTGAAAGCTCTTAGCTGCAGGTGCAGGAGGATGGATGAGTGTCGCAGGCGGAATTTCAGGAGCTGTCCGGATGATCGACGTGTCCAGCGCCGCCGTGAGCAAAGCCGAATCCACATCGCCCGAGGTGACAATGAGCGCGTTTGCAGGATTGAAGGTATGTTTATAAAAATCGTAGAGAAGGTCTCTGTCGATCGCTTCCACCTCCGCAACCTGGCCCGCAATGGGCTTCGCCGCAGGATGATCCAGCCAGAAGCGCTGCAGAAAAGCATCGAAGGCTGTCTCCTCCACATCATCCTCGATCTGCCGAATTTCCGAAAGGATAACGCGCTTTTCCCTCTCGAACTCCTGCAAGGAAAAGATTGAAGTGAAGGCAGCCTCTGCTATCAGTTCGAGGGCCAGGAGCCACTCCGATGAAGGCACGCAGGAAAAAAGACAGACCCCATCGCGGTCGGTGAAACCATTAGCATAACCACCCGTGCGCTCGATGGAGCGCCAGAGCGAGAAGGCATCGTGACGGCTTGTGCCCTTGAAAAGCATATGCTCAATGAAATGGACGAAGCCCCTCGCTGCGGGGGCTTCGTTCCTGGATCCAAAGGGGAACCAGATAGAGATGGCAAAACTTGGTGAGCCCTGCCGGCGCTCGGGGATCAGAGTAGCCCCGGCCGACAGGGAGATGGATTGCAGCATTAAAACCAGCTATTAACGTCTATGCGACGAATCCCTCCGGTCGTCGAACCTGCGGGGTTCCCTGTCCCTCGGTCCGCGATCGTGGCCCATGGGTCTCTCCTCGCGGTTCGAAGGAGGTAGATGCCCGTTCTCGTCGAGAGCATCGAGCATGGCGAGATTGAGCCTGCCCATGTGGTCGATCTCCATCAGCTTTACCTTGACGGCATCGCCTTCCTTCACGAGGTCGGTGACGCGTTCCACCCTTGTCTTGGCCATTCTGGAGATATGGACAAGGCCTTCCTTGCCGGGAATTATCTCGACAAAGGCGCCAAATTCCATGATGCGCTTCACGGTGCCGTCGTAGATCGTTCCAACCTCGGGTTCTTCCACGAGGCTCAGTACGGCGTCGCGGGCGTCGTAGGCTGCCTTCTGGTTCTTGCCATAGATTGTCACGGTGCCAACTTCGTCCACATTGATCTGGACGTCGAACTTCTCGCACATTCCCTTGATGTTCTTGCCGCCCGGGCCAATTACGGCGCCGATCTTTTCCTGGTCGACCTTGGCCGAAACAACCTTGGGAGCATATTCGGAGATGTCGGTGGCGGGCGTCGAAAGAGTTTTTTCCATGATACCGAGGATGTGCATCCTGCCCCGCTGTGCCTGAGCCAGGGCCTTGGTGAGAATTTCGGTGCTCACGCTGGAGATCTTGATATCCATCTGGAAGGCGGTGATGCCTTCCTTGGTGCCCGCGACCTTGAAGTCCATATCGCCGAGATGGTCCTCGTCGCCGAGGATGTCGGAGAGGACGGCGAAACGCTTCTCGTCGGTGATGAGGCCCATCGCTATGCCGGCGACGGGTTTCTTCATCGGCACACCTGCATGCATGAGGGCGAGGGAGGAAGCGCAGACCGTCGCCATGGAGGAAGAGCCGTTGGACTCGAGCACTTCGGACACGACGCGGATGGTGTACGGGAATTTATCCTTCGGTGGAAGCATGACTTCCACCGCGCGGCGGGCCAGGCTGCCGTGTCCGATTTCCCGGCGTCCAGTGCCCAGGCGCCCTGTCTCTCCCACGGAGAAGGGGGGGAAATTGTAGTGGAGCATGAAGCGGTCGCGCCTGTCGCCTTCGATATCATCCAGGATCTGCTCGTCGAAGACAGTGCCGAGGGTGGTGATGGCCAGGGCCTGCGTCTCGCCGCGGGTAAAGAGGGCCGAACCATGGGTGCGGGGAAGGATGCCGACCTCGCAGGTGATGGCCCTGATGTCCTCGAGGCCGCGTCCGTCGACGCGAAGACCCTTGTCGAGGATGCCATCCCTGAGGATGTGGTACTGCATGTCCTCCATGAGGGCGGCGAAGAGCTTCTTCTGCACCTCGTCGACAAGGACATCGGGGAAGGCGGCTTCGGTTTCCTTGATGGCGGCGCGGACGGCCTTGTAGCGGTCCTGCTTTATCTTGGTGAAGAGAGCGGCCTGGAGGCGGTCGGCGGCGAAGGCGCGGATATCTTCTTCCCTGTTGAGCTTAACCATGAGGGGAGCGAGGGGTAGCTTTTCCTTTCCGGCGAGCGTCCTGAGTTCCTCGATCGCCGCGCAGAGCCGTGCGATGGGATCCTTGGCGCACTCGATGGCTCCGATCATCTCTTCCTCGGAAACTTCCTGGGAACCGCCTTCAACCATCGTTATGCCGAGGGCCGTGCCCGCGACAGTGATCTCTAGCCTGGCTTTTTCACACTGCTCGAAGGTCGGGTTTACGATGTAGTTTCCATCGAGGAGGGCCACACGCACAGCGGCGATGGGTCCGGCGAAGGGAATGTCGGAGATGTGGACGGCGGCGCTCGCCGCATTGATCGCAACGATGTCAGGCGGATTGATGTTGTCGGTTGAGATGCAGGTGGGGACTACCTGGAGTTCCCTTCCGAATGCCTTGTCGAAGAGTGGGCGCATCGGTCGGTCGATGATCCTCGACACGAGGATTTCCTTGTCCTTGGGGCGCGATTCCCTCTTGATGAACCCGCCGGGTATTTTTCCGGCGGCATAATATTTTTCGTTGTATTCGACGGTGAGGGGTACGAAATCGAGGCCCTCGGTGACTTTCTCGGAGCAGCAGGCTGTGGCGATGACAGCCGAACCGCCGTAGGTGGCAAACACCGCGCCGCCGGCCTGCTTCGCCATGCGGCCAGTTTCCATGACCAAGGTCTCATTGCCAATCTGGCAACGTACTGTATGTACCATCATTCTTCCTTTTTACGGTTTCAACCGTAGATCCCGGACAAACCGGGAAACAAACAGGAAAAGGCCCGTGCGCTCGCAATTGCGGCCGGGCCTTGTTTCCTGGATTGCATTCGAAATCACTTCCTGATCTGGAGCTTCTCGACGAGAGCCCTATATCCTTCAAGGTTTGTTCGCTGAAGGTATTTGAGCAGCTTGCGACGCTGCCCGACCACTTTGAGCAGGCCGCGTCGGGAGTTTGTATCCTTCTTGTGCGTTTTAAAATGACCCGTCAAATCGGTGATTCTCTTGGTGAGCAGGGCTACCTGCGTCTCGATCGATCCTGTATTCTTTTCATTCGCGCCATACTCCAGGACGATCTGGGCCTTGTCCTCTTTGGTCAATGCCATCTTCTATTTCTCCTTACACTCTTGTGATAACGTGTCAACTATAGCGACGCGCCTCGCGGCGCGGTTTTCCAGGGCTTCCACAAAGATCTTCCCGGCCTCTATCCGGGCGGAGGTTCGGAGGTTACTTCCCCCCTCTTCCGGGTCTACGATTACTGCATAGCATCCGTCCGGAGGCAAAGCCGTATCGGTGCCATCTACCTCGACAGTATGCGGCCGACCGAGCATTACTGCGGCTTCGGCTAGCCTTCCCTCAAGCACCGCATTCCTGATCCTGCTCGAACTTACCGGATGCCCGCCATACATAACAGGCTCGACAATCCGCGCTTCTATGCCAAGTTTTCCGCATACCGCAGCGAGAGCCTGGGCATTTGTGTCCATCTTGTAGCCACAACGAAAATTCGGCCCGATGCAGACATATCGAACACCGGCATCTGCGAGCAAGGAAAGGAAATCCGCGCCTGAAAGTGTACCGAAATTCTGGGAAAAGTCAATCAGTACGCAGGCATCGAACCCTGCCTCGGCGAAGCTGTCGATCTTCTGATCGAGATTGAATAAGCTACCCCTGAATGTCTGGGGATGCAGGATTTTTTTTGGGTTCTCCATGAAGGTCACCACCGCCGTCTTCATGGCCGGCCGCTTTGCCAGGACGGCGTCCATAAGGCTCTGGTGTCCACGATGGACTCCATCGAAAACGCCAATCATCACGGCGAGGGGTTCGTATTCACGGGAAGCGATGAAATCAGACCAGGCGAGGATATTCATAGGATTTCCTCAGCCTTGGGCATGACCATTTTATAGGTCGCCGAAGCTTTGCCGTTCGAGATTATGCCCATAAACTCACCTCGTGACGAGAATACGGCTGTTTCGCCTTCACAAGGAAGCCTCGGCGCAAGAACCTTGAGGGCGGAGGGAGCTCCATTGGAAAACCCTTTCTCAAGGTCGACAGGCACGGAAATGGAATTCATGCCAAGGTGGGAGGCTATGATCTCGTCCAATTTTTTCAGGTCGACATTGGTCGCGCCCTCAGATGAAAGAAGCGCGTCTTCGACAGCGAAGGATCCAACCTTAGTGCGCCTTAGCGCGCTCAGATGGGCGCAGGTGCCGCAGGCGGCGGCGATATCCCGGGCGAGAGATCGAATATAGCTGCCCGACGAACAGTGAACCATTATTGAGGCTTTGGCATCCTGGAACTTCACGAGATCGAGAGAATAAACCGTGATGCGACGCGGTTCCATGGTGACAGCCTGGCCTTTTCGCGCCAAGTCTGATGCCCGTTTTCCTTTAACATGTATGGCAGAGTATACAGGTGGAACCTGTTCCATGGAGCCTCTGAAGGCGCCCAGCGCAGATTCGAGTGATTCCCTCGAGGGGATGGCACCCCTGGCAGTGATCGTACCTGAGGGGTCGAGCGTATCGGTTTCGATGCCGAATGTTATTTCTGCCTCATAGACCTTGTCGAGACCGGTGAACCAGGGCGTGAGATGGCTGTAACCTCCCACAACGACGACAAGAAGGCCGGTGGCAAAACTGTCGAGGGTACCCGTATGCCCTACCCTGGCCCCAGGATAGGCTTTTCTGAATCCGCCAAGTGCGGCGAAGGACGTGCTGCCCGCTGGCTTGTCGAAGAGGAGAAAGCCCGATGCTGTCATTCCTTGAGCAGACCCTTGATTTTCTCGTTCATTTCAAAGCCTTCCCGTATGCCTCTGTCGGCCACGAAATGAAGTATGGGGGTGAGGCGCAGCCTCACCCTTCGCGCTATCTGGGACTGTATGAATCCGGCCGCGCTGGACAGGCCTTCGACAGCTTCATCGAGTTCCTTGTCGTCATCGGTCATACAGCTCACCCAGACCTTCGCGTTGGATCCATCCCTGTTGGCTTCCACACGGGTGATCGAAACCAGGGCCGCAACGCGGGGATCCCTGATCTCGCCAGCGCTAATGAGAGCGGCTATTTCCTCGCGCAGGAGCTCTTCGAGCCGCCTAAGCCTTATCTGATCCATTGCCTTCAGCTTTCCCGAGGGAGCGCGCCACTTCGACCGTCTCGAAGATCTCGAGCATGTCGCCTTCCTTGAGGTCATTGCAGTTTTCGATTCCGATACCGCACTCGAAGCCGGCGACC